>JABSRF010000001.1 GCA_013215275.1 Oligoflexales bacterium
AAATTTAAGAGCGAGCATGACGCAATCAAATTCTTGTTCCCAGAGCTTTTGGAAGAGAGGGCACAAAGTTTGGCAGCAGAGCACAATGACACAATCGAGATGGCACAAGGATTTCTTGCGTCACTTTGCGACAAGGACTTTGTGCACTTGATGAATAACTACGCTGGCCAAGAGTATCGCGAATGGAAGGCACAAGCCGGTTTTGTGCCACCGGCGCCCAAGGCACAAGAATTTCAAACGGCGCAGCCGGATTTAGCTCCGATGGCACAACCCAAAATTGATTTCTCTGACTTACCGGATCTTCCGTTTTAGTGGATGGCACAACTGGGATATAGCAGGAGTTGGACATGAAACAGGTAGCGCAAGAGTTATTCACGGCTGAGGGAACACCGAGCATTGATCCTAATGGAAAATGGGTGAGCATTGGTGGAGTTGAAGTTTATCACTGGTATTGCTGCAGCAAAAAACACTTACACACTAACCCAGATGTTGCGGAACGTTGCTGCAGGCAAAAGCAAAAGAAAATTCTCGACGGTCGCTGGGAAGAAAAATATCTATTCGATGAGGCTTGTTAAAATGAGTGAGCAAATACAAGGAGGTCTATTCGATGAAAAACCAATTGAACTATCTACCGCTAATATACATGGGCAATCTCAAACCCCAGAAGCTCGGTATGCTCGCAACTATCGCAAGAATCCTGAAAACAAAAAGCGCATCAATGAAAACAGGAGGAAGAATCGTCAAATGAAGAAAGACCAGGAAAGCAGGCTTAGTTTGGTGTTGGAATCTGCAGCCTCCCCTATCACAAGCAAGCCACAGACCGTCGAAAATGCACATGACAATTCCAACGCACCTAGCATATCAGACTTGTGGTCGGTGGCAAGTTGGGAGTTAAATGACAGCAGCCAGAGCTACTGTCAGGAAGGCCAAAAGCCTGTCGTTATGCGCCGGCCTTTGAATGTACTCCCTGAGAAACTTAACAACGAAAAATCTGAACAACAAGCTGATTTGTTATTGGAGCTTAGGGACAGTTTTAGAGGAATACACAATGAACTTAAGCTTATAAGAGAAGAGATAAAACCCACTGCTCCAGCATTGCCTAAAATTAATGATACGGAGCAGCAGGTGACTACAACGAGCGAGAAAGTAGCAAACAAAAAAACTATCCTCAAGAGATTCGTTGAGAAGCTGCCGATGCTGGGAATTAGCCTCCTGATTCTCACCTTCCTTGGCTTCAATATCTACTTCTTAGTGTCAGAACAACAGTCCCTATATACATCAATGTCCTACAGCGCTGGCATGGCTTTGTTGATTGCTATCTTGTCTGAGACTTCGCTCATCCTGCTCAGCACCATGGCCTCATGGACCGCGAACCTCGAATGGAAAATAGGTCTAACTACGGGAATGGTGGCAATGGTCGTGGTCATGGTTGGCGTTTTGGATTCCAGCGCGAAGAATCGATCAAATACGGCTGCAAGGCAAACCAAGGAAGCTCAAAATATTGAAAAACAGCTAACCACTCTCAGAGCCTTAGAAGCACCTATTCTAGCTCGCATAGAAAAGTTAGACCCACAGGATTACCGGACCGAGATCAGTCGCCTATCGGCTCAATTAACGACACCGCCCGAAGGCTACTCCTACAAAATTGATCAGCTGAGCACCAAGTTGGCAACAATTAGCACCGCTGAAGCTGACACCTCTAAGCTGGTTTGGCAGAGAAGGGCTGCTCTATTCATCAATCTATTGCTATCAGCTTTTCTCGGTTTTCTTTGGTCAAAGAATCAAGAGAGTGTGTTGACGAAAATTGGTAAGCATATTGGTGGGTACTGGCAAAGGACCTGTGAGGTGTAGACCAACGCCTTGCGTTTAGCTAATCAATCTGGTACTAGGATGGTGCTATGAAAGAAAAATATATACCAAAAAATAAGAAGATGTGGACCGAAGAGACAGTTAGGGAAGAAGCCCTGAAGTACTCATCGAGAAGAGATTTTAGGCAATTAGCTGTAGGAGCATACGCTTTTGCTAGTCGGGAAAATATGCTCGATGAAATCTGCACCCATATGATCAAGGTTGTTGCTTCCCAGAAATGGGATGAGGATTCACTAAGAACCGTTGCACAGGAATATACGACTCTATCCGAATTTCGTAAACACGACTCAAACGCCTACAATGCAGCAAGAAAAAAAGGCATTCTTGAGTATATCTGTTCTCACATGGAAGGCCACGAAGGAGCTAGGAAGAAGCCACTCAAAAAGCTGTGTAAGATGACTAAGAGAGATCTAGAGAAAGCCAACGAAGGTAGAGTGAAGATTGGTCTAAAACCCCTTGAAATAAAGATCAGAACTTGCCTTGTATGCAAGAAAGATTTTGAATCAATCGGAGACAGGACCTGTGGATGTACCAGAGTCTCTACAGCTAGATTAACCGGGTTTGATGTTATTTAACACGATCATTATTTCTTTGCATATGACTCAATACTTGTTATGGCTGATCTTAGCTCCATTCATGAATCGATCGATAGTTGCTTCAATACTGAATCCAAATAGAGCTGAATGTCTTTGCTGATTTCTCTTATTTTTTCATCCCACATATTTTTATCTTCGTCATCCATATCTGGATCGAAATCGGTAGAAATCTCATGCCATAGCATAGCTTCCTTAATAAGATGTCGAAAATGCTTATTTGACAGCAGGCTCGAGACTATTTCCCCTTTGATATTGTGACCGAAAAAAGAGAATTTTTCTTCCTGATTGAGGGCTGAGCTTTTTTCAATCAGGGGAATAATTTCCTCACAATATTTTATAATTTGATGAGCCATCGATGCTTTTCCTCATGAAATATGTCTTGAACTCTTTTTTGTAGCCGATTTTTTCGTAAAACTTTATAGAACCCTCTCTAAGTTCATTAGTAGCTAATAGAATTGACTCACACCCTTTAGTTATTGACCATTGCTCAGCAGCTTTCATCAAAGCTGTGCCAAATCCAAACTTTTGATATTCATCAAAAACTGCTAGCCCACCTATCTCAACGGTCTTTTCAGTAAGTAAGGATGGAGCAACAAAGAAATGAACAAATCCAGTAACATTGCCCATTTTATCCTCAGCTACTAATAGCTTGTGGTAATCAAGACTTTGAATCTCAGATACACGTTTAATTAAACTACTGTTATCCCCTTCAAAACCTAAAACAGCGCATAGCCCTGATAAGACCGAAATATCTTCAATTTCTGCTTCTCTAATCTTTATATTCATCTAGCCATTCCATATTTAGCAATTTCTTTTTTGGCAATATGCCTTTTACCCAATAAGGTTTACCTAAAATATCTGCATCAGCAGATGAAATATAAATTTCTCTAAAACCATAGCAATCAAATAGAACTTTAGCAACATCCGTTCCTAATACTCCATAACCTAAATTTTGATCAATAAACACTTTAGTCTTTCTATTGAATGAGCCAATTTTATTATAGAACTCAACCGGATTGCTAAACAATTCAATTTGAGCTTTTGCTCTCTTTGCTTTTTTTCGGAGGTGGTTACGGACTATATCTTGATCATCTAAGACAAGAGCATCTATGGATATTAAGCTTGGTAAATCACCTCCTAAAAGAGATTCATGGACAAAAATTTTGATTTTTGAAAAATTGGATTTAGGAATTAGCTTAACTTTTTCTTGGTTACATCTGTCCCTTATACTCTGCTCGTCTGAATAACTAGTAAGCAGGTATGTGTTATTTTGCAACCTATGTTTTAAAATAATTTCAATGCCGTCCATTTTACCATTTAGTTGTAAGTCCATCATGATTTTATCATGAACGGAAATATTTTTGATGGCGCTTGCGAATTCGTTATAGCTATAAAAATGTTCCGCTTGCAGCCCGTGCGACTTAATAATTTTTTCTGCAAGGGAATGGTGATCGTGGTTATCATCCAAAATAAAAATCTTTCCCTGAGAATAGAAGTCAATATAATTTGTGTGCCAGTAGGGTGGTTCACACAATAATAATCGTATAGTTATTATTGTAAAACTAGAGCCATCAGACTGAACTGTTATTTCTCCCCCGATCTCTTCTATAGTTTTTTTAGCATCGTGTAACCCGATTCCATTACCGTCACTTTTAGTAGAAAATCCATGTTGAAAAATTTTGGCAATGTTTTCTTTGGGAATTCCGCATCCGCTATCAGAGAGTGTAATAGTAGCATGGCTAGTCTTATGTTTTATATCTAAATTAATTACTCCACCGTCACTTGATAGGGATTCAACGGAATTGTTTATCATGTTAGAAAAAATACTAACCAGTTTTGTTTCTGAAAATCTTGTGAACAGAGTGACATCACAATTGTCATTGAAATTGAATTCGATATTTGACTTGGTTTTAAACTCCACCTTTTTCTGAGCAATAATTAGAGATAGAACATTGTTTATAGGCAGATTTTCAATTTCAGAGTTTGTAGTTCTACTCTTCCAACTTCGAGCATAGTTAACCATATCACGCATGTTATAGGCGGAATGTTTTATCATTTTTATATCATCGATACTTAAGATTTCTCGATCATCCAAAATCGAACACTGGACTTCGATCGGAGAAGAAATATTGTGGGCTAGTGTACTTTTTGCTTTGTAATCCGCTTCAGTTCTTTTTTCGTTGACTGCAGCTTTAATTACTTTGGAGTAATAATAGTCAACCTCATATGGAAAAGTAATTGTCTTACATGGGTCGTTCCGGTACTCTTCGACTCCACTCACAAAACTTGCTAAACTGATACTATGACTTGCTACACTATTAGCAAAATACTTACTCAGAAAAATACCTGAAAAGGATGCTATGCAGGCAGAAAAAATTACAATTCTTTGGGCATCGATATCCTTATGTTGAAAAAAAAGAAATAGTAATATAGTGGACAATGAGACTAACAGGAATCCTGATTTAAAAGATACAAATAGGCATTTGCTATTTGGTAAATCTTCTGACTCTAGGCTAGGTATTTTCCATAATTCAAATAGGGACATATATAAACCAACAGAAAATAACACAGAGTAAATATCAAAATTTAAAGTATCATTAATCACTTTATCTACACGAATCGACAAGTCTCCAACCGCAAAACAGAAGAACGAGCACCCCACGATGGACCAGCTTAGTGATCTCGAACCAATCATCATCATTGAAGACGTGATTAATAAGACAAAGCTTGTAAGAAAAGAGAATACTTCTACGCTATAAAAAATTTTTATTATACCTTTATGCGACATCATCCAAGGCATTGAAAGAACTATAGCCATCATGATTATTGACAATAAAAATGAAATAGGCATCGTATGTTTAATGAAGTTTACAGCTCTATTCGTAGACAATAGCAGAGAGTTTGAAAAAACTAAAAATGCTCCAGAAATTATAGCGGAAATCATAATTCCTATTAAAGATCTACTAGAATTGTCGCTAAAGAAATAATTTACTCCCCAAAGGAAATCAGAAAGACCAACTAGAATATAGCCTATTCCCAACCATAAGCCAGGCATAGCATTCTTTTTTCTTTTTGCAATTAAGAAGCCTGAGACACACATAAATATCGAATGAGCAGAAATAATCCATCCTGTAAATTGTCTTGGAGTAACTCCAGAGATATACTCTATGACAAGCCAAAAAACGAAAATGAAGAGAAGAGTTTTATAATTGTCTATTTTTTCGATCACTATTCTGTACCACGCATTATATTTCTTAATTCATTTATCATAGAAATCGTACCCTTTCTTATCATTGCATCAAACCTTCCATATTCAGGTTTTTGATCTTGATCAGAAGGAGGTTCTGTAGAAAGCAAAATAATTTTATTTCTAAATCCTAGGTCTTTGCATGTTTCCACAAAGTCATCATCGAATAAATCATAGGATTTTATGAATCTATCAGCCATGAGTAGTCCAAATTTGTCTGGTCCATTGTTCATTAAATGCTCAACAAAACAATCAGAGTCACTAAAATAGGTGATTTGTACATCGTCTCCAAACTCAATGAGGATTTTTTTCTTAATATACCTGTAAAAATGATGACAGTCATCTATTAGAGCTATATTTTTAATTAGTGTCATTTCTTTTGATCCTTTAAATCAGCTGCTATGCCTTTAGCGGCTGAAGTCAATAATGATATTTGCTCAAGTGGTAGTTGACGTGCTTGTAAAACTAATCTAGTCAGAGCAGGAATAATCTCTTCATCATTCATGCTCGCATTCAGAGCTCTCCTATGAGAAGACGACATATTTTTCCTCATGAAGGAGAGAACTTTTTTTTCTAACTCGGTCAGCCTGTCATCATCATATTCCTCTAGCATTAGGTAGCTAACAAATGGACCACAATCTTTTGCAGAAAGCTTGCTTAAGGCGACGATATCTTGAAATGAAATTGATAATTCCTTTGGGGGGCATGCTTTTGATAAGTACTTTTCAAATTTTCGTGCTGAAATTGCGGGGCATTTCTCGTGCAGCTCCTTTGCAATTTTGGTAATTTTGATTGGGGTCTCGGATTTTCCAGCCAGATAATCTTGCGTTTGAGAGCTTATTTTAAGCAAAAAGTGTCTTATTCTAGTTTTTAACGGAAAATGATCCATATTAAGCCTTTATATCTTCAAAAATAAGGCTGCAACCTTAACTATTTTTCGACAAATTATTAACATAAAAAATTAATTAAATAATAAAATCAATATCATGCCGAATTCGGTTTTAGAGTATTTGATTCCTCCGGTTTCAGGATTTTACATGAAATTGGAGCTATTATATTTAGATAATTGACTGTTTGCACCCAATGGCCTCGTTTTATTCAGAACAGGAAAGGCTTAAAGGAAATTCTCAAGATGGGTACTGGAACTAAGGTGCAGGTCAACGGTTATATCAGCAGTGCAGATAGTGCAGTACACCCAAGATGTGGGTGGCTTTTTTTGATCCTATCTTCGCACATTTTGCTCTTTCAAACGCAGGTTTCACACAATTAGCAAGCAGGACCACATACTCAGTGACAGAGCAACTGAGAGTATAGAATAAAAAGGGGAGTACTAATTTGAGATTGAACTTGAACCTAAGGTCCAAGGTGAGCATAATAAAATGGCCGGTAAAACCGGCCACCCTCAACGCATCAGAGTTTGAACAGCTCTCCGATGCACCGAGTAGCGACAACCTAACAGAACTTAGGAGCGCGTATGAGCATCATACCAATGAATTACTATTGTTCTAGCCGTTTTGAACGTGTCCCCCACGAACCAGGAAAAAAGTGGATAAAAAGGTATAGCGCGGTATAAGCGCTGGCTAGTTATTAAGCAAAATTACGTTTGTATATTTTTTAATCACCGGAGAAGTGAAGTGATATCCCATTGCCTAAAGGCAGATTTGGACCTTTTTTGGGCAACAAAAGAAGAAATACAGCCGGTGAACAAGATGATTAATTTTTGTACAGAAAAATGCAAAAATTTACGATATTTCGACAGGAAAAAAGGGTTTGAATACAGAGTTTTATACAAAAGTGTCAACATTTACCCCCATATTATTTACATTTTTGTAAATAGAATTTGATGGTTACGACAGTTTTTACTTTGCAGGTGCTTTTGTTTGCCCTAGCATCATTTTGGTACACAGGAGGTTTGAGATGAATCCATATCAGTTCAAGAGCCAGGTTGAGTACATAACTGCTATTTACACCCACTGGGAAAAACAAGACCCGGAAAATAACAGGGCTAAGCTTTGTAAAATCGTTGACTCTGACGTGACATACCAAACTATGAGACGTTTTTTAAACGGAGAGTCTTGCAACGATTTTTGCCTGTTCGAGTCTATTTTAAGAGCACTAAATATTTCGTTTGAAAATTACAAAAAAGCAGTCTCTAGATGGTATCCATCCATGTTGCAATTTGCAGAAAGAATACATAGGGCAGGGAAAAAGCTGGATAAGACAAGCAGCTTTACAGAGCATTATTACGATCTTTTTCAGCGCATGGTAACACTGGAGCCAAAGACTAAATGCAAAAAATATATAGGAAAAGAGTGGGGAAGAAAGGGATTAGAGGTTGCTAACTATGCTGTTGAGACAGAACAGCTCACAGAAAGTGATGATGGCAAGCTTCAAATTAATTCTCCCGACAATATCGTTTATATGGGAAGAAGTCTTGTATCTCAATTAATTGGTCACAATTCAATCGAGTACCATAACCAACCTAACCCATCAAAACATGATCTGTGCAGGTATAGAGTTTTTTATTTATCAAAAGAAAAGGCTGATCTGTTTAAAAAGAAGGCAGAAGAACTATATGAGCTAATCGATGATGAAGTTAACGAGTCCAGCGATGGACAAGTTGTTTATGCAATGCAAATCCTTTTTAGGGTGATCGATTAATTTTAGGAGGAACCCATGATGAGAGTACTAGGACTGGTGGCTATGGTTAGTTTTTTCGCAAGCGTTTCTTATTCTCGCACTTTAAATGGCGGTGCTATCTATGGTGGGGCAGGGTACCAAGGACAAGGTGTCAATGGAGGTGCAGGGTACAAGGTTAAAGACATCGGAGGCGGGGCTGGCATTGTAAAAGGTGGTGCTGGTTATCAAGTGTCGGTCTTGGGTGGCGCTGGTTAAAAATTACTTTTTAAAAGAAAGGAAGAAATTATGAATGGTGGTTTTTCAGATGGACAAAATTTAGATATTGGTCAGGCTGACAATGGTTTTTCTAATAGTCAAAGTTCCAAGGTGGTCCAAAACGGCTTTGGCTAATTTAGCCTAATTTGTAAGCAGGCCCACACGCCAAAATTGTTGGAGTAAACATTTAGCCCGATTTAATGGGGATGTGGTTCTTATTGTCCAAATTTGGGGATTTAATAAGAGAGAAAAAACACGGGGTGTTGCTAAAGCACCCCAACAAAACACTTTCACTTTATTAGAGATTTATCGGAGATGCAAGGTGAAAGGCTAAAAGGAGTTTGAATGAAAGATCGATTCGAAAATGCGGTTCAAGAAATATTGCAAGATTTACCAACGATAAATGAACTTACCAGTGCTCAGCTTAACGAGATGTTAGATGACTGGAAATGCGAAAAAATAGATGGAAAATACGAAGATAAAAGACTAGGCAAAAACCTAATTTATAAAGGTGGGCATCATGTAATTTTGTCGGGTCTCATCAGGATGCTTAACAGGGATGAGCCTATTTTTTCGCCTAATCAAGCTTCCTGCACTCCATCGGTCTCAAGTCTTGCTGCAATCGGAAAGGTTTCTAGCGCCCAGGCTCGCAGATTAGTCAAAGCAATGGAACGGTCAAGGATTCTCAGAAGGTTCAGCAGAGCTGATAGGGGAGTTACCTCGACAAACGCTTACAAATTAACCCCGGTGCTCTACTGGGAATACTGCATATTTGCGATCTGTAACAAATACGGAAAAGAACGAAGTGATTTCAAATTCGAATTTTATCAAGAGGCTATTAATAGACTGAACGCCGAGAAACAACAGGCGATCAAGCTGGAAGACAAGGCAGCGGAATCTAACATCAACCCTCACACAATCCTCGGCACAAAGGGAACGCTGGTTCGTCAGTTGAAAAAAATCGAGAAGGAGATTTCAGAGATACCTACTCCTGAACTTCTGATGGAAAGGCAGTCCATCTCAGCAAAAATAGAGGAGATCACAATTCGCTACAACCTGCTTAATAAGCGAGAAAAAACCTTGTTTCTGGGACAAAGGGGGTAAGTATGGGCGCAATACAACTAAAAGAAAACACAACACCAGACCTATCGCCAGCAGCTAAAGCATTTTTGGAAGTGTTCTGCCCATCTAAGGCGGACTTCAAGGAAAAAGAGGGACTCCAATTAGTCGACCAAGCTCTGCAGTTGGGCGAGCTAAAAAAATACTCTACAAGCCACCAAGCCGTGCTTAATCATTTAATACGAAGGCATATATGGAAACGTAGCTTACTAGGCGCAGAGCAAAACAGCTGCTATCCGTCTATTAAATGTATAGCCAAAGTTTTAAAACGTAGCAAAGATACCGCCAGAAGGATTGTTAACCAGTTGGTACAAGCTGGGCTGATCAGGCGGATTGAAACTAGAACATCGTCTGGTTTGCAGCTTAACAACTTATACACACTCACAGATGCGCTGTACCTTGACTGGTGCATTTTAATTATCTCTAAGCATCAAAAAAAGACATCCCGTTTGGTTTACACAGAGGCGCTTGAGTATCTCAAAAATTTGAAAAAAGACGCGATCCGTCGAGAAAGGGATCGGGAATCCAATATTGTTGCTCCCTCAAAAGTATTTGGGATTAAGGGTGCGATTAAGAAAAAGATTAGGTTGTTTGAGGAGAAGTTAGAGTTAGCAGCTCCTGCCCAAGAAAAAGGTCTAGCCAAAAAGATTGAACAGTTGCGAGATCAACTAAAAGTTCAGCTCGAACTTGAAAAGAACTTCAGGACTGTTGAAGGTGAATTTATCCAAGTATCTGAGGGTCTTACTAGTACCAGGGTAGGCTGGCAAGAGTCCGACGATACCCTGGTAGGAGCAAAAACCTCCGGTTGTGATAGTGCTAGCCAAACTCCTCATGATAACACCCCAAAAATAACAACCCATAGTAACGTGGGAAACGCGCGCGCGAGCGCGCCCACACAAGACCCTTCTATTAAATCTTTTTCTCCTGAAAACAAGGAGCAGGAACCTGCCAAACCAGCGGCTGAAGATGTCCATTCAACGACTGAGAGCAAGACCAGTGTGAAGGCTCAAGAGGTGAGGGATCAGGCTATGGCAATAGCAATGGCTTCGCCTCAAGACCAAGAATTGGCTAAAGAGTGGTTAGATTGGGCGAATAAACTAAAGTTCAACCCCAATTTTAACCTCGTTAATTTCACGGGCTATATCTGTCAAATTCGCCAAAAACTCCAAGTCGATCATGATGGCGTCAAGAAAATGTTCGAGTTCGTAAAAAGTGAAAAACGACCTTGGTGGCTCCAGGCGAACACTCCCCAATTTTTAATAAAATCAAGCTCCAAATGTGCCGGAGAGCTATGGGGGCATGAGCTCATGAAGGATATTGGCATGTACATAGGCACCAAGCGTAAGAGTGGTGACTACACCACCACAATGTCCGACTTGAAACAAAAAATCAATGAAGCGAAGGACACACCATCTAGCAACCCAATGGCTGGCGTGTGTCAAGACTTCTTGGAAGCGTACGGAGAAGATTAAATGCTAATACTTAGCGACCAACCATTAAGCCAAAAACAATTAAAGCTCGTGGCGGTGCTTAAAGCGTTCTCGTGTGGATCGATTTTTAAGCCTAATTTTGACGACGAAGGAGTTCAAAGGGTTTGGGTGTCTAAACTTGAGGAATTGCCACCCAGAGGGCTCTTGAAGGCCCTAGACGAGCTATGCGTCAAGAAGGAGTTCCCGTCGATTGAAAAGATTATTGAGGTTGTAAACGGTGGGGCAGCTCTAACGGCGGACGAAGCTTTTAGCCAAGTTTGGGCAGCACTGGGAAGGTCGGATCTTTATCGGCAAACTCTTTCAACTGAGATTCAAGCGACAGTACACAGGCTAGGCGGGTGGCCTAGTATTAGTGGTAGCTGGACCGAGACCCAGATGGCCACTCACAAAAAGCAATTTAAGGATATGTATCAAGAGGTAGTTGCTTCTCACGCCACGGGTGTTCCATTGCTTGATGCAGCAAAAAAGGCAGAGCAATCAAGGGATCATTCAAGGCGTTCCATGGAGGCGGCTGATGAAGAACTAAAGCGACAGCGCATGGCACCGTCACCGGTGCCGTCAGACTTAGCTCCTGTCTATAGCAGGATGGGTTCGTCGAAATCTAAGCCCTTTCCGGCAAAACCTGAACCTGCAATGTCTAATGTTGGCAACGCTTCGGCTCAAGAGCTTAAAGCTAAATTTAGCAGATCCACGCTCAGAATAGTTGAGGACACCACCAATGACTAAAGACGAACTAGAAAAGGATTTTTTAGCCCAAAAAGCAGCTAAAAGACTGGAGAAGTGGGCTAGTGAATCAAGTCGGCCTACGCGTAATAAAATGTTGGTTTCTGATTTCATTAACAAGCATGACTTTCCAAATATCATAGCTGCCCTTTGGTATGTGCAGACCAAGAAATCGATGCCCTACTATGGTTATTATGACCGGGTTTTAGAACATAGAGGGAAGCCATATGTGGACAAAGTTTTAACGGATCTCAAGGTTAGCTAGGGGATGATGATGAGGAAAAATATGCTTAATTATTTTGAAATAGCACAAAAGAGATACTCCAATAACAATGAGCGGGAGCTGAAGGTTTATCGCTACTATTTGTCTTTTTGTATCAACACTCTTTTTCACTTAAGTGGTCCAGAATCAGAGGATTATGAAGATGATGTTTGGGCTGAGATCCACAAGATTGGTCGTAAAATTAGGAAAGCTGGTGGAATAGATGCACTGGTCATGGCTTACGAAAATTTGACAGCGGATGAAAAATCTATTGTTCAATCTGCATGGAAAGGGATTGGAGGATTTGACCAAGAGCAAGTTGACAGGCTTAATCAACGAGTTTCGAATTGAAAAAGAACGTGATGCCCTGGTTCGCTTGTGTAAATCAAACACCATAAGTGAAGGACATTTTAAGGCGATTTGTAGGGTTGCCAAGCAAAGAATGGTTGAGCAGGGCTTGATTAAAGATGATGAGAATAAGGCTGGTTAATAATGGGTGAGAAGGTCACAGCAGCAATAATTTTACTGATACTAGCTGCTCTAGTGGTGGTCTGCATGTGGCAAGAAGCAAAGTGTCATTTCCAGTTGCAGTTGATGAATAGAGAGAAAAATAAACCTAACAATAGAGACGGGAGGTAATATGCAGTCTTATACGGGGTTCAGCAGTACAGGTCAGGTTAGTTATGATCTGGTAGATACGAGTAAAAAAAGAAGCAATAAGGCTAAGAAAAAAGGGATATCTTACGCGGAGGCAGTAAAGAATTTTATTAAGCCTAGGGCGTGGAAGGAGCTAGGTGGTGAGAGAGGGGTTGAGCTTTCTGAGATAGCTAGAGGGCTAAGCGTACGCCCATCGGATTTCAAGCGGAACCTCGAAAGAAGCGATTTCTTTGAAATGGCTAACATACTGAAATTAAAGATCGTGCCAATTGACACCTTCAATGAAAACGGGGTGTTAGTAAATTCTTATCTTATCGATGAAGAAGCCGCTGAGCTGCTCTTGGCAAAGAGTAAATCTATACTTGGCTACCATTATTTACGGTTCCTAAGACAATGCCGTTTGGTTGCCAAAGAGCTGGCCAAGGAATACCAAACGCTTTCTAAAGAATACACAAAGCAGAAGTCGGAGCTTCAACATGCAAATGATAAAATTCAAGCTTTAACTGCACCTAAGAAGAGAAGAAAGGGCGCAAAGTTAGTCAAAGTCATTACTAAAATCCACGAGGAAAAGGATCTTTTTGGTAATACCACCTGCTATAAAGAGGTCGAACATAACACCATATCCGAAATGAGTCCGGTGGAACATAAGCTCTATAAGCTGCAGCATGGTGCTAAAGTGATGAACGGTATTGCTACAGATATGAAGCAAATCATGAGTGACTGCAATTCAGACCATGGTACTGAAGAGCTAGCAAAAGTTACTCAAAATTTATCAAAAATCATGACTAGACCGGATCTTCCTGAAAAGAACATTGGTACTCAAATTTCAGTGTTTGGTGACAGCGATAACCAATTAGCTCAATAATATCAATATCGTTTTTTTTGACGATTTAACTTAGGAAGGAGCGACCATGAAAGAGATAGACAAGGCTTTTAAACTTAGAAATGAACTGGAAGAATTTTTAAGATTTGACTTGATTGGTAATAGGGATCGTTTAATAGCCGCTTTTGAATATGTAGGGGACGATCAAGTTAGATTTAATGGCGAAGAGGTTGAGCTGGAAGAGCTTGTGGAATTAGCTTTCTGGATTTTTTCATTGAAAAAGGGAAAGAAAGATTTATCCAGCGCTTCAAGCATAAAGGATCAGCGTGTTGAGTGGGTTTATCAAGATGAAACAGCGAGTTGACATTGGGTAACCAAGAAGCAATAGACCTGTTACTCAGGCTTGTTTTTACATTATTTCTAATAGCATTGATAAAACTCTTACCTTAGCAGGAACACAAATGGAAGAAGCACAAGGATACATCGAACTAACCGATGGCAACAAAAAAGTTTCGATAAACAGAGCTAAAATTATTGCTGTATGGCAATTAGAAACCGGTGGCTGCGAGGTCTATACGGACGAGGGAAAACGCACCTATGTGGATGATAATTATGAAGATGTTATGGCTCAGTTGAATAGCCAGGGAGTTGGGATAACAAGAGGGCGCAACTCAAAATAAAAAAAGACCCTGTAGCAATAACAAGGTCTGATACAAGGAACTTTTGTCCCCCATTCACGTAACATTTATCGGTAAAACATAGAGAAACATAAATAATAGAGAATAGAATTGTGAAACAACACAGAAAAAGAAAGCTAGAAGAGCTGGCTTACAATTGCAGAAAAAAATCAAAATGCATGGAGCCAGGGTTTGATGAGTTTAAGATGCTAAAAAAGCTGAATATTAAACATAGATACGACCAACTTGGTCCGAATGTAGCAACTTCTTCAATCAATAACAAAGACCATAAAATCATAATAATAACTTCCAATTACAAGGCTTCTAACGCTGAAAGACGCTATGATATAGCTCGGGAACTAGGGAATATATTTTTGTCAGGAAATCCCTTCAATGCTTCAGATAAAATGGTGCTTTATCGTGGAAGAGAAGAAACGAACTATTTTGCTAGGGTTTTGCTTATGCCTATGGACCTGATGCTAAAAGAAATAAATGCCATGGAATACAGTGAGGAATACGTGAGCAATATTATCAGCGAAAAATATATTAGCGACTTAGCTTGGAGGTTTGGGGTTACGCCAGTGGTGATGGCTATCAGGTTGACAGAGTTGGGGTGTGCTTGAGGAAAGTAGCAATGAGAGAAGCAGACATGCTAAGGCATGACGATTTTGGAGAGTTTATTAGGAAGCGGAGGGAGCAACAGTACTCTCATTTATTCGGCAAGTCATTGAGACGATTTGCAGTGGCTCTTGGTTTTGACCCCGAATGTATAAGTTACGAGACACTCAAGAGCCTAGCAATAGCATGGGAAGTATGTCCAGACTCACCCAAATATGATGAGGTGAGAGAAGATTTTAGACAGAGTATGGAGCGGCATATACTTGAGTTTTTGAGAAAGGCAAAGAAAAGCTGATGAGAGAGAAAAATTCAATAATTCCAGGGAGAATATTTTTGTACGCCCAAAAGGAGGGCTAATTGAGCAAGAAATTTGATTTCGAAAAGGTTGAACAGACTTGTAGAAGCCTAGCTAATAAGGATGAGCAGATTCAGTATCTCATTGAGGTTGCTAGGAACAACGATATTGACGAGCCGTTAGAATTTGCTCAGTGTACCCTAGAAGACCTTCAAGACTTATGGGCCGAGGAAAACTACCAAGCCGTTTATGGCGATTCTATGTGAGGTGTACAAGGGGATGAAAACCTATAGCTATAGCGTCTCAAGCTCTGAAGTATGGATGGAAGGAACGGTCGAGGGCAAGTCGATTAAACACGCGCTAGAAAAAGCAATAAATAAGAGCGTGGTCTATGGAAAACCAATAACAGGAAAATTCCACGCGACGCTCTATGATAAGGATTCTACCAAGGTTGTAGGCTCTCAGATTGTAGAAGTTACCGACACAATGGCTCATTTTGGTGAAGCATGTATTGTTAAAACAGATCTACACCGAAAATTGGTCGAACTAGCAAACAAAGCAACCAGGATGGGCAGGGAAGTTATAAGCTGCAGTCGGATGGATAGGGATTGGCAATTAATCTATGAACAGTGGAAAAATAGGGAGAAATAAGTGAAGCCATTGGTAGGCCAAATGGTTTTGTACCAAAGCAAGTCAATAATAGATGATTCACCGGAGGTATCGCCAGCAATTATAACCAAAGTCATCGAGGACGGTGAAAGGTGCAGGATGTTTGTGATAGGAGAAAGAGAAGCATACTATCATGAAGCACCCTACTCTTACGATTTTAAGCCAGGGCATTGGTCTTATACTGATGGTGATAGGAGGATTCATGGCCTTCTTAGAGAAATTGACAAAGGGATAGTGAGTAAAAAAGAAATGGAGATTACCTGTGACTGAAGAAAACAAAAAAGATCTTAGCTTTGCTGAGAAAAGAAAAATAATAAACGGAGTCCTAGAGGATTTGCTATTCATGTTGGACCCTGATGATAGGGCTATTAACCATCCCACTGTTGCTACAGTTTTAGACTATTTGGCTGTAGTCTGTGAGTTTGAGACCAAGAAAACTTGGTACAGATTTAGTAATTTCAAATGCGAGAAGAGGAAGGTGGAACGGTTTCTCTATATTTTGCTTGAAAATAGCAGATTTGAAGGTGATCGTTTAGCCCAGGAAATAAGGGAAAACATTGCGAATAAGTTTAGCCAAAACGCTTTGTATCACTCAATATTCTCAGCTATTGTTGATTATGCCTTGGATGAATACACTAAGAATCTTAAAGAGCAGGAGAGTCCGATCGCTCCTCACTACGTGCCAACACTGGCAGCTATACCGTTTTAGAATTGCTCAATAAAAAATGACCCTGAAAAAATCATTTCAAGGCCATCGATAGTAAAGATTTTATTCGTTAATAGTAGCGGAATCTTCTGCTGATAACTTAAACACCTAGCCTTAACGCTTAATATTATAGACTATTATTTCTAGGAGAATTTATGCAAGGACTTGCCACAATTGAATCAGAAGCCATTAACCCAGATGAAATCATCGAGGTTAAAAGGCTAACTGAATCGTCTAGAAAGCTAATAAGGCTTGAAGATTTGATTAAATTAAAAAAATGGCTGGATGGTGTTTTGTCTGAAGTTGAAGTAGACGAAGCCTCCTAAGCTCATGGGACACGTTGATTTAATAGACTTCCTGCTCGTTACATTTTTCTTATTGATAGTTTTTGAGGTGGTAAGAAACATAATAATTTTTTGAAGAGGCCCATATGGTTAAGCACAATGACTTTGGTGAATTTGTAAAGAATCGGCGAATACAGCTCGGTTACTCACTACGTCGATTTTCGGTGGCAAATTCATTTTGTCCTACTCATTTGTCAAAGATGGAATCCGGAAAAATTAAGCCATACCAGTCCAACTCTGCATTAACTGATCTAGCTGTAGCACTGGAAATATGGCCAGGAACGAAGCTCTACAAGGAAATGAAAGTGGCTTGGGAAGCGAGTATGAGAGTCGAGTTGCCTGAATTTTTCCAGGAGGTCAGTTGATAGATGATATTGAGGAAACCTGCATGGAGCTAGAAAATGGAGATCGCCTCAAATATCTCATTGTAATTGCAAAAACACTTGGAAAAGACAAACCACTTGAGTGGGCAACAAACACCTTGAAAGATTTTGAGAGTAATTGGGCAGAACAAAAGTATCAGTGGTTTTATCCAGCCTGAGCGTAAAACCTCTTCCTTCAGGTGGAGGATGTAAGCGAGTGCTATGAGTTTGAGCCGATAGAGCGAAAATGAGTAGCATATTTAGTGCGGAGTCTTCTGATCTTCAATATACTGCCTAACTACTTCAATAGGTGCTCCTCCACAAGAACCAGCAAAATAACTAGGACTCCATAAGCTACCGCCCCAAAGTGAATTTTTCACCGATGGAAATTGTTTTTTTCTGATCAGCCTAGACGAAACGCCTTTCAAAGAATTGACCAACTTGGAAACGGAAACCTTTGGAGGGTAGTTAACAAGCAAATGTACATGATCCCCTTCTCCATCAAACTCTATCAGCGTTGACTCAAAGTCTTCACACACACCTTTGAAAATATCTTCTAGCTCAAAAAGTATCTCTTTAGTGAATACACTCCGTCTATATTTGGCTACAAAGACCAAATGAATGTGAATATCATAAACAACATGTCTTCCAGTTCTTAAATCCCTTGACTCATCCATAGGCCAACTATATAGTGAAACTATGAAAATACGCAAGGCTTTTAAATTCAAACTAAAACCGACGAGTGAGCAGCGTCAAAAAATGGCTCAAACCGCTGGATGTGTTCGTCTAGTTTGGAATAAGTCTCTTGGAGCAATTAAAGAGGAACTCGACAAAAAGGAAGGCTACAAAGGCTATTGTTCTATGGCTGGCGAGTTGAAAGCTTGGAAAAAAGATGAAGAGACAAAATTCTTAAAGTGCGTTCACTCTCAGCCTCTTCAACAAACCCTAAAAGACCTAGATAGAGCCGTTAAAGATGGTTTTAAGAAGGACAAAGGCTTCCCGCGTTTTAAGAAAAAAAGCCATGACAGATCCTTTCGTTACCCCCAGGGGGTTAAACTTGAAGGAGACTGCGTTTACCTTCCCAAAATTGGCTGGTGTAAGTTCCAAAAAAGTCGTGAGATTGAAGGGTTAATAAAAAATACAACTGTTTCCTTCTACTGTGGCCATTGGTATGTGTCCTTTCAAACTGAGTTTGAGCTTGAAATACCTGAGCATAAAGGCGGAGAGATTGGGGTTGATATGGGGGTTGTTTCCTTTGCAACCTACTCAGATCAAGAGACCGCTAAATCACCACGTCCTTTTAAAAAGTACGAGAAAAAGTTAGCAAAAGAGCAAAAATCATTAGCTAGGAAGAAAAAAGGCTCTAATCGTTGGGAGAAACAAAAGTATAAAGTCCAACGAATCCACAAGAAAATTGCCGATATCCGTAAAGATTTTCTACATAAGACCTCAACAAGCCTATGCAAAAGCCACGCATTGATTGTGCTTGAGGATCTCAAAACATCAAATATGAGCAAGTCAGCAAAAGGAGATTTAGAAAACCCAGGAAGGAACGTGAAAGCCAAGTCAGGTCTAAACAAATCCATTCTTGACCAGGGTTGGTTCGAGTTCAAAAGGCAGCTCGAATACAAGTCTATATGGTCGGGTGGTAAGTTAGTTCTTGTTCCAGCTCGTAATACTTCTCGGGAATGTAGAAAGTGTCATCACATAGCAAAAGAAAATCGCAAATCTCAAGCAGTTTTCAAATGTGTTAAGTGTGGGCATACAGAAAATGCAGATGTTAACGCATCTTGTAACATATTAGCGGCAGGTAGGGCCGTGTTAGCTCATGGAGATATTAACTCGGTTGCGAGTTAAGCCTGAGAATCCCCTTCCTTCAGGTGGGGGAGCCTTCAAGAAAAATTCCTGCTATTTTATAGCTAAGAAACCAAAAAGAAAAGGATTTTAGAAAAACTGGATGAGGTCGAGCCCTCATCCAGTTTAGAGGGTCTTAATGTAAGTCTCTAAATCGGAGATTTCCGCATCGCTTAAGCCATAGCCCTTCAGCTCATTGATTTTTTCGATGGCACCTTTAAGGCTTGATAGAGATCCATCATGAAAGAAAATTGCATGATCGAACGCACCCACTAGGGAGGGAGCTTTAAACTTGCTGGCATCCCGAGCAGGCCTTTGCCTAAATCCAAGGATCTCTTGCAGAGGGTCACCAGGCCCTAGATCTCGGTCCCCTTGCAATAAATCTAGGATTTCTGCTGAGGCCTTATCTTGACCAGCTCTCAGAAGCTTCGTGAAAAAACCACCTGCGCTCACTCCGTGGTAATCAGACTTTGTTCCAATATCATAAACTCCAAACTCACCCCTTGCACCACTGGTGTATGCCTCACCTGCATGACAACCTGCACATCTGGCTTTAAATAGCTGCTCTCCCCTTACTCTTGAATCTTCGTCAACGCGAGGGTTTTGTATGGTAGGAATTCCGTTGTTGACATATTCAGCTAAGGCTAGCTTATCTTTTTGGTCTAAGCTTCCACCTAACCTTTCAGCAACAACTTGCTGTACAAACTCGTAGGCGTTCTCGTGAGTTGCACTAGCATGGAGAAAACCACGCTTGGCCACGCCTCCGCGCAAGGACATGGTCCTACGAGGGCCTTCCATGGTCACCCAGCTACTTCCGTCGCTTCCACCTCCAGGGTGGCACGAGATACAGGCTCCTAGCCTACTCATAGAAACAGGGTACTTGTCAGGGTTTGCTGACTCAAAAAGAACCTTTCCTCGACGCATCTGCTTCGTAAGAGGGTCTTTTTTGAAGGGAATTTTCTTGACTTCATGCATGCTAGGATACTCAGGCATACCACCAAATCGACGAATCAACGGCAAACCCTGCACAGCGCCTAACTGCAGCAAGTCAGTGCGGGTCACATGGTAGTAATAAGGAACATAAAAAGGCTCGGGCAACTGTTCTTGATTGTAAGCAGAGATATCGATCACTGACAAGAAGTCACTGTTTTCGTAGAGAACATACAGCTTGTTTCCATCAGGCCCCACAAGGATATCTTTTGGATTTGACCCAGTCAAAAGATGATGCTTTTGCGTAATGGGATTCTGGGTTGCCCCATCATAAACAGCAATTTCATCTGATGATGGAGAAACAAGTAAGGCTCTGCGACCACCTTTTGTAAACGCGATCGATTTGATGACTCCGATATCGCTCATCCCAGCTTGAGGGATGCCATATGCAAGGAATATATTTGTTTGTTCTTTCTTTCCAGCATCAATGACCTTCCTGGGGATAAACTCGATTTCAAATGGATGGTGCATGCACCCTAAGATTTTTTTTGCAGTTGGAATAGCCATCTCACGATCATTGGTATACATGGTCTGTAAGTTGCCGTTTTGATCCACATCATGCATGAAAATCACAGCGGGCACATACTGTCCAGGTTGAAGGCCTCCAAAGCGTTTCAAGGATGAATCAGCATCCTGCCCCTTCTCCAGGACCACGATTGCTCCAGTGACACGAGACCCTGCAACCCACGCCTTTTGGCCTGAAGGGTCAAGAAAAACACCACTAATCTGGCTCGCCACACCCTCAAAGCTAAGATCATCTGGCTCAGTTTTACCAAGCGCTAACCTCGTTACTGGGTTTGATGAGTAAAAGTTTGCCAAACACTTCAGGTTGTCTCTTCCTGGATTAAAGTGATCTTCAATGATCGTTTCATTGACTTTCGAAAAAGTATCGAGGCTCAGTTTAGAAATCCAGGCCTCGTTGTTCTTGACATCTCCCCTTGGCAAGAAGTGACTAATATATAAGCGATTCCCATTTGGATGAATCGTGAGGCCTGATGGCCTCGGTCCTACAGCCAAGGTCGTTTCACTAATTAAAAGCCCTGTGGCATCAAGGTCCAACTTGCTCACGAGCCCTTCTACGTAACTAGATACATACACGTCATAGGAATCTGGAGCAAAGACGATACTCGTAAGCTCTCGCCCATATTGTTCCTGACTACCGTAGGTACCAATAATTTTCATTGCTTCTTGATCGATGATGATGACCTCATTTCCCTTTGCACTTGCAACGGCAATTAGTTTCTCATCATAGCTAATGCTGATCGAGCTTGGCTCTTTCGACGTTGGGATTCTTTTAATGATTTGATCCTGCTCACTATCAACCACCACCACTTCATCATTGTCAGTATTAACGAACCATACCCTTGCGCTTGCCTCAGATTTAACCAGAGGGCTTGATCTTTGTACCCTTTTTTCGAGTCCATTTTGACCAAGCTCATACTCCAATTTAAACTCGGATTTTAGATCCCCCGGTTTAAACGGTAGCGCTACAATAACCTTAGCAAGCCCATAGGCAGCTAAACCACCGACTTCTTTTTTGTATGGAATTTTTAGCTTTTTATCATTGTGTGCATTAACTGAGTAATCAAAAACATACCTGCTCGAAGAATTCGTCAGCTCAAGGTTCACATTTTCGATTGGGTTTTGAAGCTTATTTTCCAGGACCAGCTCAACCCACATCACAAGCTCACTAATTTTAGTGACCTTTCCGTAAGCATGCACCCTTATGGGAGACGTCTTATCCGATTCGATGGAGTCAATTGCTATGGGCTCATTGGTCCACTTCGCCTTTAACTCAGATCCATTAGCGTTGAGTTTGAATCGGCTTGATTCAGCATACCCATCATAGCTATAAAAAAATAGCAACAACAAGGGAACGAAAAAGTGCATACTACTCTCCATCAGTTTTTAAACATTCAATTTACCTGTTCACTTGATAGTTGAAGTAGCTACAATTTTCAACTTTATACACAGTGCTTAATTGTGATTATTTTATTTACACATTGATACAAAAATATGATATTTCAAAATATAGAATAAAACCATTCCGGTAAACTCTTCTAAGCCACCAATAAAATCTATGTACATGAGAAAGCATTAAGAAGACCAAACTGCTTTCAACATAAGAAATGGAGCGAGCTTCTTTTGTTATAAAATCCGCAGCAATCAAATACCCATCAAATTAATAGTTTGAGGGCCACAGTTTTTATATTTTGACTTTTGCAAGTTAGTTTGAAATTAAAAGGGCTGTTTCAAAAGGCGCTAAGCACCTAGATCTATGATAGAAAACAAAATAAATCACCTATCACTAAGTTACTCCTACTTCAATCCGATATTGGTATTATCACCAAAAGATAGGCTGTTTTTCGAACTTTTTGAATAAGTCGTGCAAAATTTTTATTTTCTTAGAAAACAAAGAGCACCCCAAACAATGGCTTTATCTATTTTTTTAGGGTATTGGTATTCATGCTTAGGTTAAGAGAAACGAAAGTATTGGGATTTATCCTACTTTTATTTATGGGAGCATGCAGTAACCAATCTGATTTTGTTAAGATTGATTCATCAGGAATTGATGATATCCAAAAACAAGATGATCCACAAAATTATGATGCCGAGGCTGAGGCTCCGATTAAAGCCGACGAAACAACGAGCGTAGATGACCCTTCATCGGGAATTTCAGATCTGATCGCAGATCTAGACTTGCCCCAAGAAGCAATGGAAGAAAACATGGAAGAGGGCACAGAAAGCTCTGAAATTGAAAGCCCAATTATGATAACTGGGGCCTATATTTTATCTTGTGACACCATAGATGAACAAATTGAATGTGTTGCAGAAGTCGATCCAGGGTTTGACATAGCTAGTATCGAGATTTTGGATCATGATGGCAAGCCCATTCCTTTAGAACGTATTGAGCTTGTCAGTAGCGAAGAATCGGGCAAAACCAAACTCGTTATCCGAGTCAGCCCTGAGCCAACGCCTATGGAGCTTGAGCCAGAGTTATCTGAGCAGGAACTATGTGAGATGAAAGAGGGATTTATTTGGGAGGCTGAGTCTAATCCCTAATCAAGTGACCTTTATAATGGCATAATTTTCAAGATTTTCACTGGATACATGAGCAAATTCACCATA
>JABSRF010000010.1 GCA_013215275.1 Oligoflexales bacterium
ATATTTTTTTCAAGTACAATTTTTCTTTGAATTTTGGACGGCAAGATTAATTTTGCATTTTCTTATTGAATTCAAGTCTCCGGGTAAACGTTTAATTAAAGAGTTTTCTGACGATTACGGGGAGATTTTCAGTAAAACAAAGATCGGAGCAAGTATAGGAAAAAATATTTGGGAGGAAAATGTATTTTAAGAAAGTAAAGAGGAAATTTTTTCTAGCAGGAGGGAACAAGGAAAATTAATCATCTAAACTTAGAATTGCCATAAAGGCTTTTTGTGGGATCTCCACATTGCCCACAGACTTCATCCTCTTCTTACCTTCTTTTTGCTTTTCAAGGAGTTTACGTTTCCTACTGATATCACCACCATAGCATTTTGCAGTAACATCTTTTCTCAGTGCAGATAAAGTCTCTCGTGCGATGATTTTGCTTCCAATAGAGGCTTGGATAGCAATCTGAAACATATGACGGTTTAAAGACTCTTTGAGTTTTTTGCACAAAGCACGCCCACGGTGGGCTGCATAAGACTTATGCACGATGCAGGCAAGTGCATCAACAGGATTGCTGTTAACCAGGATATCGAGCTTTACGAGGTCCCCTTGTTTATAACCTGAAATCTCATAGTCCATAGAAGCATATCCCCTTGACATGCTTTTTAGGCGATCATGGAAATCATAGATCATTTCGTTCATTGGAATTTCATAGGTGATTACGACTCTTTTGGTGCTGTTGTAATCTAAACCTTTTTGAATACCTCGTCTTTCTTGAAGAAGCTTGAGAATAGGCCCAATGTACTCTTCTGGAGTGTGGATCGTCATGATCACGTATGGTTCTTCGATCCGTTCAATTTTTGTTGGATCTGGAAGCTTAGAAGGATTTTCAACCTTGGTCATGGTGCCATCCACTTCGGACACGTGGTAGACCACTGAAGGAGCGGTGAAGATTAAATCTAGGTTGTACTCTCTTTCAAGCCTCTCTTGAATAATATCCATATGGAGCAGGCCTAAAAAGCCGACGCGAAAACCAAAGCCGAGTGCGTTAGAGCTTTCCACCTCAGCCGTGAGGCTAGCGTCGTTGAGCTGCAACTTCTCCATAGATTCTTTAAGGGTTAGGTAATCGCTGGCATCCACAGGAAATATGCCCCCGAAAACCATCTGTCTTGCCTTTGCAAAACCCGGTAGGGCTTCAGAAGCAGGTTTTTTCGGGTTCGTGATGGTATCACCCACCTGGGTATCTGCAACCTCCTTAATGGAGCCAGAAACAAAGCCCACTTCGCCGCATCTTAAAACAGGCACATCAACGGCCTTTGGGGTCAGTTTTCCTAACTTCAAAACCTCAAAAGACCTTTTAGTCGACATCATCTGCATCTGTTGGCGTAATTTGATTTCCCCCTGAACCACTCTGATCATTGAAACAGCACCTAAATAAGCGTCAAACCAAGAATCAAAAATTAGGGCTTGCAAGGGCTTATCTGCATCATCATTGGGAGGGGGAATCCTCGTAACGATCGCTTCGAGCAACTCGGTAATTCCTATGCCTGATTTGGCACTCACCTGAATGGCATCAGTTGCTTCGATAGCAAGCTCATCTTCAACCTCTTCCATCACTCGCTCGGGCTCGGCGCTTGGTAAATCGATTTTATTGATGACTGGAATGAGCTTCAGGTCATTTTTCACTGCAAGGTTTACGTTTGCAATGGTCTGTGCTTCAACACCTTGGGCCGCATCAACCACCACTAAAGCCCCTTCGCATGCGCTCAGACTGCGGGAAACCTCGTAGCTAAAGTCAACATGGCCTGGAGTGTCGATCAGGTTCAGTTGGTATATTTGTCCGTCTTGGGCTTTGTATTGCATCGTCGCCGTTTGGGCTTTGATCGTAATCCCGCGCTCTCGTTCTATATCCATGCTGTCAAGGATTTGGGCCTTCATCTCACGGTTTGTAAGTGCCCCTGTCTCTTCGATAAGGCGATCTGCGAGG
Organism: Oligoflexales bacterium; assembly: GCA_013215275.1. Classification (GTDB taxonomy): domain Bacteria; phylum Bdellovibrionota_B; class Oligoflexia; order Oligoflexales; family Bog-1112; genus JABSRF01. Next base: position 1,974 of record JABSRF010000010.1, read on the forward strand.
GTCGATTTGCCATGATCGATATGAGCAATAATACAGAAGTTTCTTATAAATTTAGTGTCATGCATCTTTATTTGCCAAAGTGTGTTAGCGAACCATAGTTGAATACTGCAACATCTTGCCGATAGAGAACGAGACTATTGAAGTAGATCAAAAATCACCATGAGGCTATACATATGCTGGATTTTACAAGAAAGGAAGAGAAACATGTCTCGTTGTTGCTCTGGCAATATCTTATCTGCATAATGATTGTGGCGCAAGCTGGTTGCCTTCATTGGTTTGATGGGGATGAACAAGATGACGAGGTTCCCTATGAACTCATAAAAGTGGGCGATCCTGTTAGCTTTTCAATGCCTCTACCCGACTTAACAAAAGTATATCGGGAAAAATATAAGGGAGATAAGCTACTTAGCCAAAGCCTTGCCTATCGGGTCTGGGACTTTAATAAAGATGGTCGCTATGACTTGGTTGAGGTCATCAATGAGAAAGGCGATGTGGAGCTGCGAGCGTATGACTTGGATTTTGATGGAAAGGTTGATGAAGTTGAGCATTTCAACCAATAACCTATCGCAGTTCTACCACTTTAGAGTCGATTCCATGCTTCGAAGCGATGCTAGCCTTAGCTGCCTTAGCTAGTTTTTTACTAGGGTAAACCCCTTTTCTGACACGATAAATAACCTTATCCCCAATATGGATCGGGGTATAGTAGGCGATCACGCCATCTTTTCTCAGGGCGTCGAGGAGCAGTTCTGCTTCTCTCTGAGTTTCCAATATATCGACCTCTAACGTAAACTGCTTGAGGAACTCCTGTTTACCGCTAGAGTGGCTGCGGCTTCTAGGTACTTCGAAAGACGGGATGTCGCCGATGACGTGATAAAAAAACTCGGATGGACTGGACATTTCATTTGCTAATTGCAATTCTTGAGGTGCATTCTTACTGGTCAGTGTTTCTTGTGAAAAATACTCAAATGAAAAAACCACGGCTGCGATTAAAGTAAGAAAAGTGAGGATTGCAAATATAAAGCGTGGATTAGACATTTCGTGTTATGGAGCTTGTAAAGCTTTTCACTGAATAGGTTTATGGCTTTGCTTTATATCTTACCATAGTTTCCCTGAACTCTTTGCAAGGACTTTCAAAGAATTGAAAAATCACAACGATTACATTCACCTCAAAGATGTTAGAACCCATAATTTGAAAGGAATCGAGCTGGCGATTCCTCTGCGCAAGCTAACGGTCGTGACTGGGGTTTCAGGGTCCGGTAAAAGCAGCTTAGTTTTTGACACCCTCTATGGAGAGTCTTACCGCAGGTACCTAGAGAGCTTATCAAGCTTTGCGCGTCAATACCTCGAAGCCTTGCCAAAACCCAAAGTAGGAGAGGTCTTAAACCTGCCTCCAGCGATCGCAGTCAAACAACAGAGAAAGGGCGCAAATAAGCGCTCAACCGTAGGAACCTTAACCGAGGCATTTGACTTTATTCAGACCCTATATAGCACGGTCGGGCAGCTTTTTTGTCCTGCCTGCAATCGATTGATTAAATCAATGCACCCTGGGGAGGTCTTTGCTTCCCTATTGGACCAGCAGCTTGGAAAGCGATTAACTTTAACTGCAAGCATTACTCACTTCGGAAACATTTCCAATGATGAGCTTTTGGACTTTCTCCAAAGTCAAGGCTTTACCAGGTTAATGGAAAATGGGTCAATAAGACCTATTGAGGATCTGGTTCAGGTAAAAGACTTGTCGTTAGCGGAAGTCGTAGTGGACCGCTTTAAGGTAGATGAGGGCTCAAAAGGCAGAATTTTAGAATCCTTAAACCTTGGCTTCAGAGTAGGAAAAGGTCGGGCTACCGTTTGGGATGGACAAGGGAAAATAGAGACTTTTAGTAAAAATCTTGAGTGTATTCAATGTGATAAGCAGTTCACGCCTCCTAGTCCATCAAGTTTTTCCTTTAACAATCCTTTGGGTGCCTGCTCTAAGTGTCAAGGTTATGGGGAGCAGGCTGATATTGACTGGGATAAGGTGTTTCCTGATCACTCGATGTCCATTGGGAGTGAAGGAATTGCAGCCCTTAATTTTGGGCAGCATAAAAACTATTACCACGAGCTTGCAAGTTTTGCAGAGTCGGCAGGTATTGCTACGGACACTCCCTTTTCAAAATATGGTAAGCCTCAATGGAATTGGCTTAAATTTGGGGACCAGAAGACGTTTCATGGAATGATGGGTTACTTTGATTGGCTCGATACAAAAAAATACAAGCCCCATTACCGCATGCACAAAGCTAAGTTCGTAAAGTACACCACCTGCCTTACGTGTGATGGTTCGAGGTATTCGCAGCAAAGCCTAAGCTATAGGCTCCAAGGTTTGAATATTTCTCAGGTTCAAAACCTCTCGATTGGTGACCTGCTGGATTGGACCGAAAAGTCGGAGGCGTCCATTAAGTCAGCCTCGAATCAAGATGCTATTGTGATCGAAGCCGTGAGTGAGCTAAAGCTAAGACTGCGTTATCTTTGTAAAATTGGTTTATCTTACCTAAATTTAGGGCGTTCTTCTGTCACCTTGTCGGGAGGAGAGCTTCAGCGCATCCATATGGCCCGTTGTCTAGGAAGCTCGTTAACCGATGCCCTGTTTTGTTTAGATGAGCCTACCGCTGGCTTGCACGCTCGTGATAGCGAAAAACTCCTGGAGTTATTGCTTGAGCTGAGGGACAAGGGCAATACAGTCGTTGTTGTTGAGCACGACGAAATTATCATCAAAGGTGCTGAAAAGTGTATTGAGATTGGGCCTGGAGCCGGGCATGAGGGTGGAGAGTTGCTTGACTCATGTGCTCAACAAGCAGTGCTGAAGACTGAGAATACTGGCCCTTTTCGGCCAACAGGTTATTTACACCTCACAGGAGCGAAGGCCCATAATCTGAAAGGCGACTCTTTAGAGGTACCGACCTCTAGTCTTACCGTGGTTTGTGGGGTCAGCGGAAGCGGAAAATCCAGCCTTATTGAGTCTTCGCTCTACCCTGTGTTAGCAAAAGCCCTCGGACAACCAGCACCGAATAAAACTGCGGTGGACCTCTCAAAATTGAGCTTGTCCTTTAAAGGGAAGGTGGACTTGAATGCGGTTTGCATGGTTAGCCAAGCTCCATTAGGAAGAAGCTCACGGTCCAATATTGTCACCTATCTTGGCATCTATACCCAAATTCGTAAGCTTATGGCCGAGCAGCCTCAGGCTAAAAAGCTTGGTTTGAGCGCAGGAGCTTTTAGCTTCAACGTTGCTGGTGGACGGTGCGAAGAGTGCTCAGGCATGGGAACCGTTGTTCAAGATATGTCCTTTTTAGGAGAGATGGATATTGTATGCCCAGTGTGTAATGGGAAGCGATTTAAGGATGAGGTGTTAACAGTTAGTTATAAGGGTTTAAACTTAAATGAAATTCTAAGTTTGACCGCAAAACAAGCAAGAAGCTTCTTTTGTGATATCCCCAAGATCACAAAAGTCTTGGATGAGGTAGAAAAACTTGGCCTTGGTTACATTAGCTTAGGTCAAGCGACCAGCTCCTTTTCAGGCGGCGAAGCACAGCGGTTAAAGCTATTGAGTGTGAGCGAACTTAACACCAAATCTCAAACAGTGTGCCTCATTTTCGATGAGCCCAGCACCGGTTTAGCAAGCTCGGATGTGGCTAATTTTATCAAATATATCAGGGACCTTACCAAGCGAGGGCATACGGTCATCATTGTGGAGCATAACCTTGATGTGATTCGCAGTGCAGACTTTGTTGTAGAGCTCGGGCCGGGTCCCTCTCAGCAAGGTGGGCGCATTGTCTTTCAAGGTCCTAAAGAAAAATTTTTAAAATATTCACAGTCTGTTACACTGCCTTACCTGTAAAATTTTAGCATTTAGCGTGATCCTGGGTGGCTTTTACAGAATCTAGACTTACATTAGGTGGGTCCGTTAATTTTGGATTTGAGAAAAAATTGCTGTTCCTAAAGTGCACGATTACATGAGGGAGAGGCTTTGAGTCGTCACCATGGAAAAGAGGCATCGAACTCGGTCATTACCATTCAAAAAGCTAAGCATGAGGGCAGAAAGCTATCTATGGTTACCTGCTATGATGCCAGCTTTGCTCGACTTGTGGACCGTTCGGGCATAGATATAGTCCTGGTGGGAGATAGTCTTGGCAATGTTATAATGGGGCACGAGGATACCACGCAGGTGACCATGAATGACATGCTGCATCACAGTAAGGCTGTAAGTAGAGTTTTGCGCAAACCCCTTCTTTGTGTCGATATGCCTTTTTTGAGCTATCAGATTTCTCCTGAACAGGCCTTAGACAATGCTGGTCGGTTAATACAGCAGGGGGGAGCTCAATGTGTGAAGCTGGAAGGTGGCCGAAACCTTGTTCCTCAAGTAAAAAAGCTAGTTCAGGCTGGAATTCCTGTCATGGGGCACCTTGGCTTGACCCCTCAGAAAATCAATACCCTCGGGGGCTACCGCATTCAAGGGCGTGAAGAGGAGCAGCAAAAGGAGTTGATTGCTGATGCAAAGGCCCTTGAGGATGCGGGAGTTTTTGCATTAGTTTTAGAGTTGGTCCCAAGCGAATTGGCTAAGACGGTTACGGATACCCTCAGCATTCCCACGATAGGAATTGGTGCAGGGGGGCACTGTGATGGGCAGGTCCTCGTCCTTCAAGATTTACTTGGATTTGATGAAGGTTTTGAACCCAAGTTTTTAAAAAAATATGCGAATCTAGGAGCATTAATCAGCGAGTCGCTGGCTAGATTTGACCAGGAAGTAAAAGATGGGGTATTCCCATCTGCAGATCATAGTTTCTTATAAACTCAGATAACAGAGATGATTAATGGCTAAACAAGATTATTATGAAGTATTAAATGTGGACCGTAGCGCATCTGCTACCGATATTAAATCCGCCTATCGCAAGGCAGCCCTTAAATATCATCCCGATAGAAACCCCGGTAACACCGAGGCTGAAGAGAAGTTTAAAATTGCGAGTGAGGCTTATGAAGTCTTAAGCGACGATAAAAAAAGACAGATTTATGATCGCTTTGGCCACCAAGGGCTATCAGGACAGGGCTACTCAGGGCCGAGAGATACGTCAGATATTTTTTCTCATTTTGGTAGCATTTTTGAGGATTTTTTCGGGTTTAGCGGAGGGTCATCTCGTACTCGTGCCCGCAGGGGTGCTGACCTAAGGTACGATTTGCACCTTGATTTCAAGGAAGCCGTATTTGGCACCGAAAAAGAAATCGAGTTTGATCGTGAGGTTCAATGCGACGCGTGCGAAGGATCTGGAGCGAAACCAGGCTCCACTCCAGTAACTTGCCATACTTGTGATGGCACTGGCCAGGTCAGAAGAAACCAAGGCTTCTTTACAGTGGCTGTTACTTGCCCTACTTGCCATGGTGAGGGAACGATCATTAAAGACCCTTGTCTAAAATGCAAAGGCACAGGACGGTCCTTTGAACGTAAAAAAATCTCTGTTAAAGTTCCAGCAGGGGTAGACTCAGGCTTGAAGCTGCGAGTGAGCCATGAAGGTGAAGGTGGCTCCAATGGTGGCCCAGCTGGAGACCTTTATGTGGTCCTCCATGTTAAAGAGAGCGAAGAGTACTACCGAGATGGAGTGGATGTTGTTTACCGGCAGCCCATCACTTTTGTTCAAGCTGCATTGGGAGGTAAGGTTAAGGTTCCTACCCTCGACGGTGAGGAGACCGTAACGATCCCAGCAGGGTCACAGTTTGGTCATCGCATCACCATCCCTGGTGCTGGAGTTCCTCATATCCGAGGAGTGGGACGAGGAGATTTCTTCGTTCAGTTAGATATCCAGGTTCCTAAAAAACTAAGCAAAGAACAACGTGAACTCTTGGAAAAGTTTGCAGATATTTCGAATGAGGATGTTGCCAAAGGAAACCAGGGATTTTTTCAGAGGATTTTTGAGTAGGACCCAGTCCTTCTTATTTATCTTTAAACTTCTCGTACATCTTCATCACTGAGTCGAAGTCTATAGCATCAAGATTTTTAGAGTTATACTGATACTTTCCATACTGGGCCTCTTCCTTTGCCTCCGATAGCTTCCCTTTTATCTTGGGTTTACCAAAAGGTAGGTTTGGAAGCTGATCGTTGCTTAAGAACACCCTTGCATACCCATCCTCAAAACTATGAGACAAAGATATGATGTTGTAGAAATTTCTATCCAAGGTGCAGTCTTTAGTGTGCTTCCACTGATGCTTGGGAAGTCCTAGCTCTGTATTGGACTTTATGGCATCATCACTATACTTAGTGACTCTAAAATTTTTTGATATAAGGTATTTGAACTTTACCAGCTTCTTGTATTCGGGTGCTTTTGCTATAGAAAGAAAAAGCTCGTTCTTCTTTTCAAATAGACTGCGCTTTTCTTCAGTACTAGAGGCTTTTTTTGCATAACTTGTCAGCATTAAAGCATTCAAGAGCTTGTAACATAAAATCCTCTGTTTTTTTTCTAAGTTTGCAAGTGCTTCAAATAGAGACTCGAATCTTCTAAACAATCCTGCAAGCTCAACCTGATCACACTTTGCTAGAATTAGATCCCCAGCAAATTGTAATTTTACCGATCCCCTGGGAAGCTTTTTGAAGGTCTTGGTATTTTCCATTTCTTCTGATGACACAGTTCAATCTCCACCATCCTCTGCAACGAGGAATATTTTAGGCAATGGTAAGGAGGATAACATAATAAAAATCTTCGTAAAAGATCAAGGACCATTGACCTAATGCCGCCGGCCTTCCCGTAAACCATCCGTCGGTGAAACCCTTGTTGCTGTGATTGCTGGATAGATTCCTGCAACGGTCGCAATCCCTATTCCACTCAAGGTCACCCCTAAATACACTCGCCAGTCATAACTAACTGGAAGGTTTGATAGGAGGTAGATGTCTGGGAGCCTGATAAAAGGTATGGTTTCCAAAACCTTTGCTAAAAATAGAGCAAGTAGTACTCCTAGAATTCCTCCTATGGTTCCGATAAAAGTACTTTGCTTTATGAATAAAACTAAAACCTGACCGTTGGTTGCTCCGAGGGCTTTCAGAACTGCAATGTCTCTTTGTTTTTGGGTTACCGATACGAACAAAGTGGTCAAGATATTGAAGCTAGCTACGAAGGCAACCAGAGCGACAATAAGTCCAATGACTGTTCTTTCATTGCGCATAGCTTCAAAAATATTCCTATTATAAGATTGCCACTCTTTGATCGAGATTTGAAACTCCTGGGACATTAATCCTGCGATTTCGGGGCTATTGTTGGGGTTTTTGAGACCGATTTCAATCCCAGTGACGATATCCCCCATATTAAATAGCTCCTGGGCTGCTGGAATGCTAAGTATTCCAAGCTTATTGTCATAGTGTTGCAGCCCAGAGTCATAGAGACCGACTACCTTGAATGGTTTCAGCTGTCCAAATGGGTTATCACTTTCCATTTTTGGTGAAATAAGCTCGATTGTATCTCCAACGTTCACCTGCATAATTGAGGCAAGCCCTTTGCCGATTATGATCGAAGGCACTTTTGGAAGAGATAATCCGTCTTCACTTAACTGAATCTCTGCTTGTAAGGAGTTTAAAGCAGTCTTCGGCCGAATAATATTTCCGAGGTCTTGAACATGCTTGCGCTTCTCTGGAGCAACTCCTTTAATAAGCATAGCATGAATGATGTAGTCTTTTCTTCCCATGGTATCAAAATGAACGAAGGGAGCTACGCCACTTATGTATTTGCCAAATTTTTCCTCAATTGTTTTTTGCCACAAGTCCGGATTTTTGAGGCCAGCTGGAAAGCGATATGCCAAAATGTGCGCATTTGCAGCAAGAAAGCGACTTCTTAGTTCGGACTCAAAACCATTGATGACCGACAGTACGACGATCATCGCAGCAACTCCGATTGCAATTCCTATGATGGAGAGAAAGGCTATCCAAGAAAAAAACCTATTTTCTCGGTTTGTTTTTAAGTATCTCATTGCTACAAAAGTCGAAATTGCCATTTCACTCTTCCCAGATCAAAGGTTTGCCTTCCGCTTATCATATCATCCTGGAAAGCGGAGTGTTATGGGTTACTCAGTATGCTCCATGGGCAGCTTCCAAATTCATCAGTGCCCTTCTTGGAGCCATTTCGCTGCATCAAGTGCAAAATAGGTAAGGATGGCATCACTGCCTGCCCTTTTAAAACAAAGAAGAGCTTCCAACACGCTGCTTCGCTCATCCAACCAAGATTGTAAGGCAGCTGCTTTCAGCATACTGTACTCCCCGCTCACTTGATAAGCCATGGTTGGTATTTGAAAGTGATCTTTTAACCTTCTGATGATATCGAGATAAGGTAAGCCAGGTTTAACCATGATCATATCCGCACCTTCACTGATATCGAGAGCCACTTCAGCAAGGGCTTCATTACTGTTTGCTGGGTCCATTTGGTAGGTATGTTTGTTGCTTCCTCCAAGGCTTTTTGCAGATGCAACCGCATCGCGAAATGGGCCATAAAAAACGGACGAGTATTTGGCAGCATATGAGAGGATTTTTGTATTGATATGGGCATGGTCGTCAAGAGTTTGCCTAATTGCCCCAATCCTTCCATCCATCATATCTGATGGTGCAACAATATCGCAGCCAGCCTCCGCATGGCATGCTGCTTGGCGCTTTAAAACCCCAACGGTCGCATCGTTTAGAACGTAGCCATTGTCGTCTAATAAGCCGTCATGTCCATGGCTTGTATACGGGTCGAGAGCAATATCCGTGATGATGCCTAGCTCAGGAAAGCGCTCTTTCACAGCCCTGACTGCCTTTGGTACAAGGCCATCAGAGTTGTATGCCTCTGCAGCATCCAGGCTTTTTTTATCAGCTTCTACCACTGGAAAGAGAGCAATTGCAGGGATCCCGAACTGAAGACACTCTTCACAAACCTGCAGCAGCTCATTCATGCCGTAACGACATACGCCGGGCATTGATTGAACCTCCTCTTTTGCTGAATCTTGATCCAGAATAAAAATGGGGTAAATGAGGTCGCTTTTAGACAACTGGTGCTCTTGCATCAGGCGGCGCGAGAATGAATCTTTACGCATCCGCCGCATTCGCCGAGCCGGAAATGTACCAAAGTCGGTGCTCATGATATGCTCCATAGAGATTACATAGCTATAGGATTTTTATCCTATAGCAGTATGGTTTTATCGAGCCATAGAATCATAAATTTGATTTTTTTTATAGTCTGTTACTGCTAGATATGGGGCGGCATTTGCGAATACTAGGTATTGATCCAGGAACTCGGCTCATCGGCTTCGGCCTCCTGGAGTGTACGAGGATGGTTTCTCTTCAATCTAAAGATTACAAGGTACTTGATGCGGGGGTCTTGAGAACGGACCCTAAATCTTGCTCATTATCGCGAGTGGGTGCAATTCATCATGCTATGTATGAATTGGCTGTTGAACTTAAGCCCAATCTCTGCGTGATTGAATCTGCTTTTTTTGGCTGCAATCCTCAGTCAGCTTTGAAACTTGGCCAAGCTAGAGGCGCTTTGATGGCGGCGATGAGCCGTTGTGAGATTCCAGTCAAGGAAATTGCTCCCACCAAAGTAAAAAAAATTATCACTGGGCATGGGCATGGAAACAAAGAAGAGATCAGCTTGGCACTTTCTCGATTACTGCAATTCAAAAAAGGGCGCCTCCCTTTTGATGTCACTGACGCCCTAGCGATTGCATTGAGCTATGGAATTAGTGGCGAAAACCTTCAATGCGACTAGCTTCCTCCATAGAAAAATTTGCTTGTTCATGAAATAATGTCATCTATAAATCTCATCAAATTTTTATGCTAACTGAGCCTTGGAACCTAGATGAGCTATGGGAGTTTTTAATGCAGAAAATTTGCTTTTCTTATCTGATCCTAGGAGCGATTGGCCTGTGGCTCTGCTCCTTGCAAAATTATGCTCTGGGTAAAGCAGCAAAGGAGTACTATGTTTTTTCAGAAAAAGGTATGAAGCTAAGGGATAGCCCTTCTTTAGAATCTGCTTCTAAGGTCTTGCCCTACGGAGCTAAGGTAAAGGTCATTAAGTTCAAAGCTTCAGAGCCTTTCGAGGTTAACCGCTTGACAGGGTACTGGTCCAAGGTTGAGGCGATTGATCCTAAAACATCGACTCCTGTATTAGGCTATATGTTTAGTTCTTACCTCCTTCCGTATCCTCCTCCCACCAATAGGGAAATAGAGTCGCCACTCAAAAATTATCAAAAGCTCCTGGTGAAAAGTGGGATGGACGTTCAGATTTCAGTGGAGCAGCAAAATAAGCTTGGCCATGAGGTTTCCCCTGATGCCGTGACTTTACATCTGAGCTCATTGCAAGAGGCATTCGTGATGGCAAAACGCATTTATCGAATGCCGGACTCTTTCAAATTTCCCTCTATCTACCGAAATATCTATGTGAAGGCAGATGTGCTCGATAAGAAATCTGAAGATTGGAAAATACATGAGCTAAAGGTGGAGAGGGAAGAGGATAATAAAACCATAAAGACCCTCCACTATAGCATGAAGAACTATACAGGGACGATCCATGCTTACGTGGAGCCTTTGAAGCAAGGTGGTTTCAAATTTAGCGAGTTCTTTGCTCCCCAAGGTGCCTTTGAACAGAAAGATAAAGTGCAAAAAGGAAGTGCAAAGCAAGCTGTGGAGGAAAAAAGACAGGGCTAAAAAACCTTCTCTAGGGTTTTGGTGCTCGTAGGTATTTGAGAGGGTTCAGGGCTTCTTTATTTGCATTAAGGTACTCAAAATGAAGATGCTCTGTACTTGCGTTCCCAGTGCTTCCAGTTAGTGCTATGGTTTGACCCTTTCTAACGTAGCTATTTTTTCCAACTTTTAATTCAGAGCAGTGAGCGTAAAGACTAAAATGGTCCTTATGTTTTAAAATGATGCTAAGACCATAACCTGACATGCTACCTGCAAAAACCACCTTACCCTTATCCACAGCATAGATGGAAGATCGGTTCGTGCCTTTTATATCGATCCCATTATGCATGCGGCCACTTCTATACCCATAAGGAGAAATAACCCTTCCCTCAGTCGGCCAAGTGAGGCCTGAGTTCGTTGAAAAGAGCAGGCCTTTGGGTTTTAAGCGATTTTTTTTGGCTGTCCCACCTGCGCAGGCTCCAAGTAAGATGCAGCTGGCAAAAGTGAGCATGCTATTACTGCAGGAATTTATGGTCAAAGAAGCTCCAGTGAAAGCAGTTAAAAAAGGCCTTCAAACAACTCTGGAATTTTGCGGCTAAGCTGAGAGTTCGCTTCGCGATCCAAAAGTTCGGGTTTTAAGGCGCTGATTGCAACGAATCCATCGGCAACGGCATTGCAGTCTGACCCTGGGATATCCACAAAACGATGTGAGTCGGCGCCAATCCAGTAGTAAGGAAGGCCTCGCGGATCTTCTTTTCGCCAGTAGTGGTCATCGTAGATCCGGTTTCCACAGGTTGTAGACCTTACGCCTCGAACTTGTTCAAAGGGCCTAGCAGGAATGTTGACATTCAGCATCGTCCCTTCTTGAAGGTTTAAGTCTTTGCGTTTTTCTAGCAAAATTCTCGCTACCTTAGCGCTGGTCTCATAGTACAGGTCTTTTTGTCCGGGGCCATGGGCAGAAAATGCCATGGCTTTACAGCCATTTATGGTTCCTTCCATCGCAGCTGCAACGGTTCCAGAATAAAGGACATCAGTGCCTAAATTTCCGCCACGATTTATTCCACTCAGGACCAGGTCTGGTTTTTCTTCTAGGATCGTATCAAGTGCAATTTTAACACAGTCCACAGGGGTTCCATCGACTTCGTAGATTTCTTCGCTATAAGGCTTAGGCTCAAGCTTTTGAATCCGAAGAGGCCGAGAAATGGTAAGGCAATGGCTGTTGGCTGAGCGTTCCATATGAGGAGCGACAATGGCAACCCTAGCAATTTGAGCTATTTCTTTTGCAAGTGCATGGATGCCTGGAGCATGAATACCGTCATCGTTTGAAATTAGTACGAATGGGAGCTGTGGCACAGGGTTCCTTTCCATGAATGAATGATTCTGGGATGTAGGCCTTAGCCAGTTCAATAGGCGCCTAAATAGGGATAGACTAATGCCAAACGGTAGGCGTGGGGCCACATCCATCATAGCTTGGCTAAGATAGTCTTAGTACGGAATAAGCCCGATGTCACTCATAATTCGTAGCATGGAGTGGGAAAAGTTTAGCCTCGGTTTAACTTAACAAATTTTATCGAATTTCTATAAGGGGTTAAATGAGAAGGGGTAATTCACCGTCACCGATGAGCCTCCGCGTGGTCTTGGAAAGCTCCAGCGCCTCACAACGCTGGTCACACAACCGGTCATGGCACCATCTCTGATCGTGGAGTTTTTAACCCTAGCTGAAGAAACACGGCCGTTTGTGCCTACGATAAATTGGACATTGATTTTTCCTGAAGCATTTGGGGAGCGCTGTAAAAGCTTCTCGTAGCAGTGGCGAATTTGGTTGAGCTGAGCCCTAATGACCCCTAAAATTTCTTCTTGTGACAATCCACCTGACACCAATGGGTCACCTGCTCTTACGTTAACAGAAACAGGCCTTTTACCAGAACCGAAGGCATTTCCTAGCCCTTTTCCTTTACCTGTCCCGACCAAAGAGCCTCTGCCTTGTCCGAAGCTATTGACAGCATTGTTTGACCCTCCAATGCCAACAGATTTTGCACCAGTTGCTGAACCGCCAAGGCCGAATGTCTTACGGCCAGAGCCTGCGCCGCCTCCGCCACCACCCTGAGAGCTACGAAACTTGGTGTGAATGGCTCCAGGACCTGTTTTCGAGCTAATTTTACCAACGCCAACTCCGAGTTTGCTTAGGTTTACTCCTGAGCTTTTGTTGTTTTTTACCCCAGCAACCCCTTTGAGGTTTCTTTTTTGGTTTCCTTTACGGACCCCACCGGTTTGTCTACCAGACCCAACCTTACCCCCGGCAGGTTTTTTCTGTTTTGAGGCAATTCCCTTGGGAGGGGGGGGGAGTGCTGGCTTTGGCTTTGGTTTGCTCAGGTTGTCTTGCATATTAGCCTTAGCCACCTTCTTCTCTTGGGGAGGTTTGACTTGTGGCTTTTCTTTCTCTACGACCTTGGTCGGCTCCACTGGTTTTGGAGCCGGTTTAGGTGGTTCTTTTGGGGGGGGAGGTGGTTTCTGCACCTCGGCAATTTTTACCACATCAGGCTTAGGTTTTTTTACTTTTTTTAGTTTTTCGGGAACGTGAACAATGGACCATAGGTCATCGGTATCTTCCTTTGCGTCCTTTGGATCAAGGCTCCACAGGGTCAGTGTGAATATGCTGAAGAACAGCATGGTGATGCTTATAATGCCCATAAAAAATTGGTCTTTTGGACCTGAACGAGGCAGGTTTAATGAAGGTGGTCGCATGAACAAGAAGAAGTAACGAATGGCTCCATATTTGATATGGGCTATGTCTCTTCTGCCCATGCTATGGCTGCCACCTTCAACTTTTTCAACGCTTCCACCTCTCCTTAAGCGAGCCGTCATGGAAGGAAGTAGCTTGAGCTTATACCCATCATCCCGAAGCTTTGCCAGCACATAGCTGCTCACAGCCTCGTCGCCTGCTGCGATAAAATGGCTTTTGGTGGGGTCTCCAATCGTCACTTTCTCATAGTCTTTATAAGACGGGTGAAAATGCTCGACTTCAATGATGGTGTCTCCCCAATAAGCTACCACCTCGAGGACGTCTCCACTGGGCTTAGCATCTTTGGGAGAAAACAGTAGGTCATCTTTTTGTTGCATTATTTGGTTTCGCTTAGCTTGGGTTCCTCCCCTTCTTTGCATAGGGGAACTTTGTTTAGGCGACTTTCTTCCAGCGGAAGCAGCTTTTGCTTTGTGAGGACTTTCTGCAACTGGAGTCGGGCTTTCTTCCTTTCGCTGTTCAAACTTTAATTTGACACCTGCAATGGAGATTTTGTCTCCAGGCTTAATTTTTACTTCGACTGGGATCTTCTTTCCGTTTACTTCTACCCCAATTTCGGACCCGAGATCGGTTATTTGCCAGCTACCATCTTCAATCTGCTCAAGGAGTGCGTGGATTGGTTCGACTCCCTGAGAAGGTAAGATAATTTGGTTGGACAGAAGGCTTCCAATCATCAGGGGTGATTGGTCTAAATTGACCCTTTGTTCATCTTGACCTGGAAGTTTAAAACGAACTTCAAATGGCATAAAGAACCTTCATTACTTTAAATGGCCCACATGGTTTTATCGTACGGATTCCAAAACTTTGTATCCTCGATTGTCCCATGAATTTGGACCTCCTCGGGTGTTTAACGCTTTACTAATCAGTTGTTTGGCTTTGGCAATATTCTTATTAGACTGCCACTCATGAACGCCACAGTTAAATAAAGTTGGTTTGTGTTTTGGGTGGCTTTTAAGTAGTTTGTTGCAAAGCCGACTGGTTTCCTGGGTGTTGTTCATCAATCTATTTGCGACTAGGAGTCCCGACTCGGCAAACCAGTCTCCATCAACCTGGGAAAGAAATCTTTTCGTTGCTTCAAAATGCCCAAACATCAAACTGATATACCCTATATTAAGCAATGCAGGAACGTAGTTCGAATAAGCCTTAAGTGATTCCTTCCAGTGAGCAACTGCCTCTGGAATCCGTCCATCCCTCATAGCCAAAAGTGCAATAGCGTTGAATGCTCCTGCTTTCACCTTTTTGTTTTTTGCAAGCTTGAGGTCGTTGAGTAAGAAAGTTGCCATTCCATATTGGTTTTGTTGGATGGCAGCCACAGCTATCTCAAGCCTAGCTAACTCAGAAACCTTTTGATGCTTTGTTCCCTGACGAGTTATTTCAGCAAGTCGTCGCATGTGGTTCAAAAGCCGATTCAATGGAACCCGAGCAATCCTCTCTGCAGCAATCAAGCTCTCGAAGTTAGAGATGGTTTGCCCTTTAGCTCCTCGAGCCTGCTGGCTAATTTTGTTAGCATAAGCTGCTGCTTTGTTGACAGCAGCTATCCTTGAGGTAAGAGGATTGTTACTAAGGCTGTGAATGTAGGTACTTCCTGTTCTGACAGGCCCTGAGTCTCCCCCACCAAAGCTAGGTGGTGAGGCTGGCTCACTTTTCTTGACTGAGTCGAGCCTGTCACCTCGCTTTTCTGATGGGGCTGCAGACTTACAACCTCCTTCGAGTGCAATTAAGATGTAGATGGCTGCTATGAAATAGCCTCGCATGCACCTGTCCCTATCTCAATTGTGCCCTGACCTGTGAAGGTACTTCACTGCCAATAAAGTCTGGGCTGACCACGAGCTCTTCAAAACTGACTTTACGTTTAACAATTCGATTTAATCCATTAAATATTTTAACAGACCAATGGTTATAGACTGTAAACCTTCGTGTTGTCTGCAAACCAGTGGTATAATATTCTTTTGCTTTTGCTTCTATCTGATCCACTGAAGCTTGTAGCTGTTTGACAAGGTCTTCTCGCTTGACTCCATTGATATTTGGTGGTGATTTCAGCTGGCCTGCAAAGGATTCATATGATGATCCTAGCTGATAAAAAGCTGCAATGCCCCAATAAGAGTCCTGGGTAGAAAATACAGCCCCATATGCTTGTTCCAATTGAGCTAGCTTTCCTGTGATTAATTCTATGGAAGATTGGAGCTTATCCACATTACCACCTTGGAGTCGATACCTTGAGAATTGATTTTGAAGGCCTTGAACTCCCTGAAAAGCAATCTCACCGATATACCTCAGAGCCTCACCGGATACCCCTCCACCACCACGGGCTGTGCGGTTGATTCCTTGAAGTGCATTTTGAGCTTGAGATCCTTTGCCATTGTAGGCTTTATATACTTTGTAGTAGGCGATGATTCTTTGGTTCGGTGATAGCTTGAACTTGTTGATATAGTTCGAAAAAATGATCTTGGTCATGGTCGCGTACTGACGGCTTTTCCAGAGTGAATCTATAAGTTTTTCGAGTACAATAGCACCACCTGCTGGGTATCGCTTTGCGAAGTTTGTGCAGGTACTGACTGCTTTATTGCTACCTAGAGCAATTTGCAATTCGCATGCTCTTTGCATGGCTCCTGCAGCCTCTTTTTGCTTAGGGTATTTATTGGCAAATATAAGGAAGTATGTGGAAGCTTGACCAAAGTCCAAAATATCATCATTTAGCTTACCGAGTTGTAAGAGCGAACTGCTATACAAGCTCGATTTAGGATAAAGCTTTACGATCATTGCAAATGCATTCATGGCTCCATTGAAGTTTCCTGCCTTAAGGTAATCCACCGCTGCATTATTCCAAAATTTGTCCGCATCAGCATCTTTAGGAAACTTTTTAGCTTGTGCTTCAAAAAGTTTTGCACGCTTGAGTTCAGACTTTTCAGCTGATATCTGTTCCAGTTGCATCCCTCTGAGTAGGTCATTTAGTTTTTTTCCGATCTTCCCTTTTTGATAAGCAGGTATGGATAAAAGCTTTCTAGCAGTTGAAGCAAGTTCTTTTGGATTATTTTGAAAAATCGGAATCAGATGCTCAACAGCAACCCTTCCTTCTTTTTGTGTGGAGTATTTTTTTGCTATGAGCCAGAGATACCTCACAGCAAGCTTCTTGTTTTGACTGCGAAAGTATATTTCACTCATGAACGTTTCGCAGTTCTTCACAGTCTTTTTGTCACCTGGATACCACTTCGTGTAGTAATTACAACCTTTAATGAAGTTGGTGGCCCTAACCGTTAAGGCTCGTGGAGGTTTGCGGAAGTCGGGTTTGAGTTTTAATAAAGCCTTTAACTCGGGAAGAAAGTCTTTATTATAAGAATCCAGCATGTTTTCAGCTGATCTTTTATGGATGTTTGCTTTAAGCTTACCCTTATCATTGAACACAAGTGTCTTATTTTTGCCCAAGAGTGCAATGCTTAGATAAGTTTGCCCAGCTTCTCGATAGTTTCCCTGGAAATAATCGATGTCTCCTAGGTACTCTTTGACTTCTGGGATTTCTCGGCTGTTAGGGTATCGTTTGATAAATAGTCGGTACCCCTTTTTCGCCTCATTAAATGCACGTTTGCTGTTAGTTTTTTGAGCGTCTTTATGAATTACCTTTGGGTAGTAAAGTAATAAACGCTTAATGTTCTCTTGTGCTTCTTTAACGATACCGCGTTCGTTCCTTGATGCCCAAGTAGAACGTAAATTATAGTTGTTAACAAGTTTTTCAAGTTCGTTCCAAACCTGTTTGATATTACCGTCTTCGAAATTTAAGGCCACAATTTCAGTTTGGCCATCAAATGCCTCTTGGCTGTTAGGGTATAGGCTGAGCAACCGTTTCCAGGCTCTGATGGATTGCTTAAATTTACCCTGTTCAGTAAACGTTTCAGCCAATAGCTTCAAAAGTTTAGCGATATACTGTTCGCCGCCGTTACGTTTGTAGAAGCGAATTGCTTCGTCAATTTTCTTTAGCTCGGCAAAGCTAAAGATCATATCACGCATGGCCTCTTCTTTGAGCCTGAGCCCTTTTCCACCCATCTTGTCTGAGTGAGTCACTGTTTTCTTCCAAGAGTCCAGTGATCGACTGTATTGTCCCAGGTTGTAATAACACCAACCCAATTTGAACAGGGCCCATCCGTAGCGTTTTGATCGTCTGTATTTAATTGCGGACCGGTAATAATTAGCTGCGGTTCTAAAGTCGTTGCGGTCAAAATAGTAATCACCCAGTGAAAAATAAGAGTCACCAGCATAGCTGGATTTTGGGTACTGTTTGATGATTCTTAGGAATTCTTTTGAGGCTGCAGATTCTCTCCCTAGAAACTGGAGGGACAGAGCTCCATTGAAAGCAATGCTATCAGACTGCAGAGCTTTGGGGTATTCCTTTAAAATTGCTCGAGATAGCGAATAAACGCGACGCCAGTGGGAATTAGATTTTTTATTGTTTAGTTTAGGTTCAGCCCCTTTTCTGCCTCCCCTTGACCACTTTCTCCACTGCTGGTCGTAATACTCTTGCTCACCACTTGCAATGTAAGCAGACTGCTCAAGGGTCAGGTTTAAGATTCTTTCAAGCATCTGTAAGCGAGCACCAGATTTCTTGGGCAGTTGTTTTACGGTTTTATTCAAATAGGATAAGGTTCTATCGATTCCTTTAATGAGGTTTTTTTCTTTCGTGTTGACGAGTACGGCAGCTTGATTGTACTGAGGCCTTGCAGCAGCTTTGTTTGAGCTGGGCTTTTTTCTTTTTATCCTCTTGACATTAACAGTGGCGCGATCTGATTTTTTTCTTTTTGCTCTTAGCGCGCTGCTATCTTGGGCATAGGATGCTTCAAACCACCATGCCAAGGAAACAATCAAAAAATATGTCAGTCTGTTAACCATAGCCACCTAATAGAGACTTATTTCTTACACTTACTAGGGATATTGTAGACATAACCACCGAGTTCATCTTCCCAGTACTCACCTTCGAATGGCCAGTATTCCAAATCTTGACCGATTCTAAGAGACTGCATTCCCCCGATGAAATTTCCTTTCTTCGGAGCAGATTCAATATTTAATTTATCCCTTAATTTATCAACTTTGCCCAACAAGAGCTCTGCAGTTATGAGCCTAGTTTGATTTGATAACTCAATAAGGTATTTGTAAAAACCGACCCCTTGCCTATATAGTCGCTTACCAGTGTCATTGATGGCAGCAGCTTTCTTTTTAGTTAAAAAACTCCGCAATGTTTTAAGCAGGCCGATAACTCTCCATTGGCCCGGTGAGTCGCTTAGCCTTGCTAGCTCCCTATCCG
Organism: Oligoflexales bacterium; assembly: GCA_013215275.1. GTDB lineage: Bacteria > Bdellovibrionota_B > Oligoflexia > Oligoflexales > Bog-1112 > JABSRF01. The sequence goes on from JABSRF010000010.1 coordinate 20,721, forward strand.
CATTTTGAATGGTGGCACCTGCTTGCTTGTAGGTATCCGTCCGGGACAGCGCATCCAAAATTGCCCAGGCATTTTGGTATGACTTAAGGCTTCCTGTTCGATAGTAATACACATTGCGAAAGAATTTTTTGGGTTTGCGCTCGGTGCTAGCAAGTAGGGTTTTGATATCCTTCAAAACGGGCGCATAGCGCCTCTTAAACAGGCCCATGGACTCCTTAACCCTGTCATAACGACATAGTCTGAGGAAAGTGATAGCTTGAAGGATGAAGCTTTCAGGAAAAAACCTTCGCTCGAAAAAAGGTGAGTGTAAGGTGTGAATATTGCCTAAAGTATTGTTGGCCTTTTCCATCAAAAAGAAAGCCCATGATGCTTCAAAGAGTGCCTGGAGCCAGTTGTCAGACTGTCTAGGGATTTCAGCATAGTAGCGAATGGAATCTCGGTACCTACGAGTTTCATAATATATTCTAGCAATGTTAAGGTTCGATTGCTCTTGAAGCCAGGAGCCGTTTTTTACTTTATTTGATAATTCCCTGACTTTTTCAAAATAACGAATACCTTGCTTGTGCTTACCTGATAAATTGGCAATGACCCCGAGGTGAAATAGAGCTTTAATATAGTACTGGCTCGATGACTGGACCCGTTTAAAAAAGCTTTGAGCGCTCTTGTAACGGGTATTCCCAAAAGCTTCAACCCCTTTGTAGTAAAAATAGAATCCTCGGGCAGGCCCTGGAATGCTCGCTGGGTTAATCTTCGTTTTAAAAAGTTGAACCACATGAGATTGTCCAATGTTAACCCGGTTGTTGATTCTTCCAAGTGCTTCAAGCGCCTTGCGAAAAAATGGATTCGAAGACTTAGCTCCTCTTCTCACGATCTTTGAATAGTACATGGATGCTGAATAATATAACTCCATTTTTTCAAGGCTTTGACCGACGCCCCATTCCGACTTATTTTTTATTGATCTGGCTTTTTTACCGCGCGATTTTTGCATGCTTTTGAAGAAATTTGTAGCTGCTCTAGCATAATCGTGAGATTTATAGTACTTTTTTGCAGCTTTGAAGGACGAAGCAGCCCATCCGGCATTACTATATGCCAACAAGAGAGTGAGTCCAATTTTTACCGTTAGCGTTTTCAATTTATCCTAAGCTTAAAAAAATCGTGAATATCCTATCTGCATTGTTAAATTATAATGAATCGAATCAATGCTCTCAATGTCAGGGTCGTCTACACAGGTTCCATCAGCAGAACTAATTTGCAGTGAATGGTTTCTTAGGTTCCATTTAAAACTACTTTTTCTATCTAAAAAAAATCTTTGTCCAACTCCGACAGTGAAGGTAGGGTATTGGGCAATATAATCACTGCGTATTTGCAACTCTCCTTCATTGTCATCACAGTGATCAAACTGATACTCTACACCGGTGGTTCCGACTCCACCTATCAAATAAGTATCAAAATAAATTAGCTTACCACTTGCTAATTGGTACTTCCCATAAATGGGTGTCCACAGTAAGCTGCCAGAATAGATCGTCTTTGTTCTAATAATTTGGGTTTTGATATTAAAATCTTTCTCTAGAATCACCTTGTCTTCTTTGTTGATGGATGTGCCAAAGGTTGCACTGACCTCTAAGCCTAAAGCTTCAGTAAAGTGATAGGTGAGGATTCCAGATGCGAGGTAGGTGTATATAAAGGTCTGATTGGTTATCACGACCCCTTCTGTCCCTAGTTCAAACTTTTTCCGTTTCGAAAAAAAACGGGGCCTGATGACTCTAATTTCAAAGTTGGTAAAGCGTTCGTCGTTGGCATATGAGGTGTCGATTGACTCAAAAGCAACAACAGAGGACAGGGTAATGATTACCAAAGCGAAGCATAGCTTTCGGATATCGAAATCAAAATAAAATGACTTTTTTCTCAATGCGGTCGCTTTCATACATTTGGCACAAAAAGCTGTTAACCTCGTAGCTTCGATACCATCAGTTTAAATTTAACAAAATCAGCCTGTTGAGCTGATAGCATGACTCGTTTTAGCAATTTGAATTTGTGCTTTTTATCAATTTCTACGGTTAAGGTGCCAGGCTTCTTTTTGTCTGTCTTGGAGAAACGTTTATTGGCTTCAGCAAGCTTTTCCAGCTCTAAAAACAGGTCATGTATAGCCCCTTGGGAACTATCTCGTTCTTGAACATCCTTGTTGATGAGGGTCACAATTTTTTTTCCATTTACCAATATTTCATTGACCCCTAAAACGATGGCAGGCACCTCGTCAAGTGAGTTGAGAGTGGCCGATTCAGGCAGCTCGGTACTTTCATTCAAGTCGTGACTCACAGGATCCGTAGAAAAGCTCATAAGGAGGAAGAGAATCAAGATACTAAAGATATCCAGCATGGGCATAATATTTAGGGTTATCTGTTCTCCACCGTCATTGCCCACTGATGCCATAATCTAACCCTTCCATAAAATTACAGTACTACGCTACCCATGACGACCTTGGGGTATAACGAAGTCTCTATGCCTTGACCAGATTCTTGGGGGCTAAAGCCTGGGTCACCAGGAAATCTGAGTTTTATTTGATCTAAGACCTTAACAAGATCCTCATAAAGTATCTCATCATCAACAAACAAAGTGACCTTGTCAGTTTCTTCATACTCATCTCTAAGCTCGATAAGCTTACTGTGCATCTCACCTAAACCGTTTTCATCTCGGGAGAATTGTTGACGATTTTCATCGATGGGTGGCTTGGTGAAGGAGGTTGTTAGCTCTACCCTTTCCATCTCTACATCAATCTTCACGTCCAAAAGTCTTTTACTTTCCAAATCTTGAGGGGGGGCAGCATTGGTTAGGAATGGTATTTGCACTTCAAGGATACCAATGGAGACGAAGACTGCTGTGAACAGGAGAAATGTGCATAGAAGAGAGAATATATCAATAAAAGGCATGACGTTTAAGTCAACTTCATCTTCCTTTATCGACACCATTTTTTTTTTGTGTCTAGCCATTATTTGATCCTAAATAGACCTATCTTGATTTATCCTGATAGCCTTTTATCTTCATTTTTCTTGTGAAAAGTAGATCTGTGAGCCTAGCAACATTCTGATTAATATCATTGACAATAGAGTGTTGTTTCATCATCAGAAACCCGTGAGCCAGGAGACAAACTAATGCGGTCCCTAGACCGAAGGAGGTTGCTGTCAATGCTTCTGATATACCTTCTGCTAAGATAGTTTGCTTCTGGGCTCCTGTTGCTCGAGCAGCACCTCCAAACGAGTGCATTAGCCCAAAGATTGTACCTAGAAGTCCAAGTAGTGTCGCGACATTGGCGCAAGTGCCTAAAAAACCTACCGATTTGGTTACTTTCGGGATCACAGCTAAAGTGGCGTGGTTCATCGCATTTTCTATCTCTTCTGAAGTATCGTTTGCTCGTTTGAGACCCTCAGATAGTACATAAGGGAGTAATTTTGGCCTAGCTTTCTTACATAGCCTGATTGCATTCTCTATTGAGTTATTCATAACCATTTTTTGCACTGCAGCCATAAAACCTGAGCTGTTTGCAAGGTCATACTGCAACCAATACCGATATGATCTTTCTATTATGACGGCAATAGAAACAAGGAGGACAAAAAGTATTCCACTCATTACTAAGGTTCCACCTTGGTGGAACAAACGAGCAAGACTGTCTATAAAATCCATTTAATTCCTCCGATGAGCTGTTCTCATGCCTACTTGCGTTGTTGATTGAATGTTGAATGAAAATTCCAGGCTGTTAGTTTATTGTGTAATGAGCCCTAACTAATACCTTTTATTCTCACTTTTTTAAATAAATTAATGCTTATAAAGAATTAGCGTTGTTATCATAATTTTACGGAGGTTTTTCAAGTAATGTCAACTGGAGGGAAATGCATACGAAAATACTAATGACCTTAATTTTACGCTATAATCTAGTTAGAACGGATTTATAGTAAATGGAAAAAACCTCTAGAAATAGTTAGTAAACATGAAAAATAAAATATTATTCATTGAGCTTTCGACTAAAAAACCTTTTCCGAAAGAATCGACTCTCAGAATCATAACTAGTGGATATGATAATACTCTTGAAAGAGATGTAGACAAGGCCCTGGCTCGAATTAATAGTGAGTCTGATATTTCAGTAATGGTTATCAATGATGCAGTAGAGGAAGTCTTTATCTCATATAGGAAAAAATTTCCTAATGGAACCACGATCCTTGTGACAGCCGGTACGATGGACGAGTATGCTGCATCCTTATCTTATCGTGAAGAATTATTAGTTGATCATGTGATTGCCAACTCGGAAAATTCTGACTGGCTCATAGGCGATTTAAGGTCGACCTTACAGAAGCTGATTAGTGGGGATATATTTGGTCTTGATAAATACCTCCTTCCTAGCACAAAAGTACACACCCGCACCGTAACAGATTCCATGTGTCGTAGTACTTTAAATAATGAAGTTGCTGAGTTTGCAGAGTTTCAAAAGCTAGGAAGCCATATATCAAAACTGGCTTACGGTATTTCTGAGGAGCTTTTGATGAACGCTATTTACGATGCGCCTGTGGATGAAGAGGGGAATAGCCTATATGCTGGAGTTCACCGATCAAATAAGGTTAATTTAAAACCAAATGAGTACTCTGAGTTGAGTTTTGCTTGTGATGGACAAACCCTAGCGATTGCTGTCTGTGATCCTTTTGGAAGCCTTAAAAAAGAAAAGTTCCACAACTACATCAAAAAAGTGGTGAGGCGGCATGAGGGAATTAAGATCATTGACCACAAAAAAGGGGGCGCTGGTCTTGGCCTTTTTAAAATTCTTTATAGTTGCCATGCATTAATTTGCAATAGTATGCCGAATAAGAAAACCGAAGTTATCTCACTGATTAACATACATCAACAGATACGAGACTTTTCAAAAATGGCCAGATCTCTTCATTATTTCGTAGCCAATTCAGGCTGATTACTGACCTTGGCCAAGAGAATACCCTAGCTCTCCATCGAAGGTGTAAAGGTTTTCTGTCTTAATGAAATCGAATCCAGCTTTTTCGATCATTTCAAGCAGGGATACGATGTCTTTTGCTGTCGCACTGCCTTCTTGCTTGGCTTTGAAGCGGCAACGCCAGTGATCTGTGCAGAAAGTTAGCGGGTGTCCGTTGGGGTAGACCTTAACGCCGCGGTTTGTGATCATGGAAAGTTTCAGTGGGCTAGTTTCAGTCTGTGCCGTCAACTCATTTCCAAGTTTGTCAGCATTGCGATCGTTGCAATGGAGAAAAACGTCGACACCCTCTAAAACCTTCTTTTGCTGTGGACGAGGTTTAACAGTCACAGAAATTTTTCTGGATTCGGTGGGGTAGTTAGCCTCTTGGAGCTTCTGAGGTTTTTGCCCTAACCTATCGATCACTGCCTTAGCAAAATCCGATGTTGACACCTTTTGTTTTGAGTGTTCTCCGGCGAAAATATCATAGGTATGAACGCCATCTTCTATCGTGCTTAGCCATGCATTTTCTACTTTTTCAGCAACTTCATTTAGGCCCATATAATTGAGCATTTGGATGCCGCCTAAAAGCAATCCACTCGGGTTTGCGACATTCTGTCCAGCCCTTCTAGGAGCAGAGCCGTGAATGGCCTCGAACATGGCACACTCAGTTCCAATGTTAGCAGACCCAGCTAAGCCAACAGACCCAGCAATTTGAGCGGAAATATCGCTCATAACATCCCCGTAAAGGTTTGGCACGACAATCGTGTCAAAGGCTTCGGGCGTATCCGCAAACTTCGCTGCCCCTATGTCGATAATCCAATGCTCTGATTCGATATCGCTATACTCCCTAGCGACTTCATCGAAAACTTTATGAAACAAGCCATCGGTGAGCTTCATGATGTTGTCTTTAGTCATGCAGGTAATCTTTTTCCGACCTGCATTTCTTGCATATTCGAATGCAAAACGAACGATCTTTTCAGTCCCGGGGCGGCTAATAAGCTTCAAGCATTGCATAACTTCATCGGTTTGCCTATGCTCAATCCCAGCATATAAATCCTCTTCGTTTTCTCTAACAATGATCACATCCATCTTCGGATGTTTTGTCGAAACATAGGGGTTCAATGACCGTACAGGCCTAACATTAGCGTAGAGCCCTAGAGTTTTTCTTACAGTCACGTTGAGGCTCTTGTACCCGGATCCCTGGGGTGTGGTGATGGGAGCTTTGTAAAAGATTTTATTTTCAGTAAGTTTTGCCCAATCGCTGTCTGCAATCCCAGATGTATTGCCGTCTAAATAAACTTTTTCACCAATCTTAATTTCATCAAGTTCTAGTCCTGCACCTGCAGCGTCGAATATTTTAAGGCAGGCTTCCATGATTTCGGGGCCAATACCGTCACCATAGGCTACTGTAATTTTTTGTGACATAAATTTTCCTTTCGATAACTGAACACTGGTTTGAAACCGTAAGAATGAAGCGGCTAGGATTCCAGGGTATTCTATCGCGCCATAATTTGATACTACAAGAGCCTGATTATTTCCATCGAAGAATTATTTGCCGCGAGGAGCTAAGGCTTATCAAGTGTTTGAGCTTAGTATCCCTAGGCACTCATGTGGAACTCACACCCTGACTGTCATCCAGTCTATTCTCTCTATTCGTTAGCCGAAATAGGTAGAGACTGCATCTTAGTTTGACGATGTCACCATTTTTTGGCTTGCCTCACTCTTTTAACGAATCTGGTGATGGGGTAGGAATATTTACACTTTGGCCCTCGAGTGATGCTTTGGGATCCACCAATATTCGAGCTTTTTTGTACCTTTATGCCTATCAGGCCCTGCTTGTAGGTCTGTATCATGGATGGTTTGTTCGTATTGTGCAATAATATGAAGCATAAACAATCCCTAAAACGGGAGATATTTTTTTTCATGTTCAAGTTTTTGACTATGATCCTAGCTATTATTGTGGTCTCTGCTTGTCGCTTTGAGCAGGAAGAGCTAGAGTCGTGGGAAGAACCTCTTTTTGAGCTTGAATGTCGACCCCAAAGAGTCACATTGCCCTTTGACGAGAAACTTAGTCGAACCCAACCATTTAAAAAGTTTGAGCCTGGTAGGCAAAAAAAGACCTTAAAAGAATACTGGAACTATAAACCCAAGGATGAATCTCGTAGCAAGGTTTGGCAAAAAGCCTTTAAGAGGAGGCTAGATGCTTACAGTAAAAGGTGGGTCCGTTATCCATTCCTTCCTCTACGAGTGTCCCCGTCCATGAAAGCAAAGGTAACTGGGCAATTGTTACAAGGTGATCTGGTTTGGGTTCAATCTATTTCGGATAACTGGGCGCGATTGAAGTCGGGAGTCTATGTCCCCATAGAAAGTTTGAGCCCTTTTCCTCCTGGCTTAGGTGGGATCGGTGATGGGTTTCTCATGGAAGAGCCCTTGAATTGAGAGTCTAATCGACCGGGCCGTGACTACTCTGATAGCGACTCATCCACCCAGGACTGAAGTTTTTGCAAGCCTTTGAAGCCAATATGCTTTCCAGCCATTTTTTTGTCCTTGAAAATAAAGAAAACAGGTAAGACCTCAGTATCTGCGATATCCAGCATTTCCGAGTGCTCCGCCGTATCCACTTGGCCGAATAATAGCTGCTCCCCATACTTTGCTTCCAATCGCTCAGTGGCTGGTTTAGAAAGCTTGCAAGCACCGCAGCCAGGTTTCCATAGTTTCAAGAAAACGCTTTTTCCATTATCCAAATGCTCCTGCAGTTGTTCAGGGGTCCAGTTATTCATAAAAATCCTTGCATAGTTAAAAAATAGACAGACAGAGTCCATTTTATCTCAGGCATCAAGGTTGAAATCTAGTGTTTTCTTGAGCTCCCCTCCTGAGCAAAGGAGGGGAAGGAGTTTTAAAAACTAACTAACTCTGGCTTTTGCTCGTTCAAATTTTATAAGGTCATCAGCATCAATAGGAATGCTGTCACAATCGTCTTTGGATACGTACTCGACTAGCTCGAGCTGTTTCAAATTGCGTGGTCTTTTGTGTTGTTTCAATTTTTCTTTTTGCTTTTTGAGCTGCACTTCAAGTTTGTTCAGTAGCAAATCCACTGAGCCATACATGTCAGCACAAGAAGAATCTACCTGAAAATTAAACCCGTCTCCACCAGTGACGCCACAATGGGCAATGTGCTCATGACCTTCCACTGAAAAGGTCACATGGGCCTCTATTGGCTTAGTGGAAAATTTTTCAATTTTTTGAGTGATTTTTGCTTCCGCATAATCGATGAGTGCTTCTGAAGTCTTCATGTGCTTGAAGGAAAACCGACACTGCATATAAGTGTCCCTCCTAAATGAAAAGGGTTGCCGTGTTTTAGTTTCTTAAGGAAGAAACTATTTTGCTTTTTTCCAATCCTCCTTTAGTGTTAATCACTTAACAATCTTCATAACATCCATCGGCACAAAAATAATATTTCTTTACCTTTCACTATCCATTAATTTTGTTAGAATGTGATGAAATAAAGGCATCTTCCCTACTTATTTGTTAATTATGTGGGAAAGATTATTAAAGTGTCCTTAAATTAGGTGCTTATGTAAAAAAACAGAACACCTTGGATCTTTTCGTTTTTCTTCTCCTACTGACCGATGAGCATGGACAAACCAAGCCCCAACCAGCATTTTTCTTCCCTTAAGGAACTTAAAGTTGAAGTAGAGCAAGTCAACTACTTCAATGAAGATAATGGCTGGTCAGTCTTAAAAGTTACGAGTTCCGAAGAAAAACGAACTGTGAATGCAGTTGGTTACTTCCCTCGCCTTTTTGGAGGTGAGCATTTTATCCTATATGGACAATGGACAAGCCATAAGAGCTTTGGAAAGCAGTTCAAAGTAGAGCGAGCAATCAGTAGCCAGCCACAAAGCCGCGCGGGCATATGTCGGTACTTAAGCTCAGGGTTATTTAAGGGAGTGGGAGAAAAAACTGCCCAAAAAATCGTGGGTCATTTTGGAGTGGCTACCATCAAAATTCTCGATGAGAGCCCTGAAAAACTAAACCAGGTCCCCAAGTTAGGAAAATCTCTAGCGAAAAAGATCATTGAATCCTGGAATTCACAAAAGGCCACCAATGAAACACTAATGTTTTTGTACAACCATGGAATGATGGGTGCTAAAGCACAAAAACTGATTAAGCTTTATGGAAGTCAACTGATCTCACAACTCACTCAAAATCCGTTTCGGCTGATTAAAGATGTGAGGGGAATCGGATTTTTAACTGCGGATCGTATCGCCCAGTCTATGGGGATTGCGCTTGATCATCCTCAGAGGATTCAAGAAGGCGTTCTGTATGTGTTGTCAGACGGTGAGGAAAGTGGCCATTGTTATCTGACTACATCACAGCTTGAATCCAAGCTAGCAAGTGTGCTTGGGGTTGACCGAACAGATGTAGGGAAGAGCCTGTTTCCTAACCTAAAAGTGATCCAAGACGAGCTCAGGGTTGTTTCGGTTCCAAGCGAAGGGCTGCAAAAAAAGCCGGCGTACTTTCATTATTTGGCAGACCTATATCAGTGTGAGCAGAGTGTTTGGAAAACGGTTCGGCATCTTTTAGCTACATCTTTTGCGGGAGCCGATCCAAAAGGGAAAGCAACTCAGCTAAGAGTTGCAAATTGGATTGAACAATACTGTGAAAAAACATCAACCCAGTTGAGTGCCTCACAAAGAGAGGCAGTGACTCAGGCTGTCTCAAATAAGTTCTTTATCCTCACAGGCGGTCCTGGTGTTGGCAAAACCACCACTGCAAATACGATTATTAGGCTCTTTAAAGCTATGGGAAAGCAAGTTGCTCTCGCAGCTCCAACTGGGCGGGCAGCGCAGCGACTTAGTGAAATTTCAGGCGAAGTAGCAAAGACAATTCATAGGCTTTTAGAATGGTCGGCAATGGACTTCAGCTTCAAAAAAAACGAGGACAATAAGCTTACTGTTGGAGTAGTTATTATTGATGAAGCGTCCATGTTGGATGTAAGGTTAGCATCAAAACTACTAGAGGCAATCAACAGTTCCTGTCAAGTGGTTTTCATAGGAGATGTGGACCAGCTTCCTCCTGTGGGTGCTGGAAATGTACTGCGTGACTTGATTGACTCAAATGCGGTTCCTTATAAACGCCTTGAAGAAGTCTTTAGGCAGGCAAGTGCATCTCATATTATTCAGGTTGCTCATGCAATCAACAAAGGTAGCCTTCCAAGGTTTTCCCATGACCATAGCAGTGACTGTCGCTTCATAGAAATCAATAAGCCTGAGAAAATAGTTAGCTTCCTTCGCGACTTGCTTACGAAGCACCTTCCTGATGCGGGGTATGACCCGGTAAAAGATGTTCAGATTTTAAGCCCTATGAATAAAGGGGAACTTGGAAGTGTTCATCTAAATCAGCAAATTCAAGAGTGGGTAAACCCTAAGCATGAGCAGAAAGAATGGTCTAAAACCAAAACCCAGAAACTTAGAGAAAAAGATAAAGTCATCCAACATGCAAACAACTATGAGCTTGGAGTATTTAACGGTGATATTGGCTTTGTAGAGCTTGCTGATGTGGATGGAGGAAAAATGTTCGTTCAATTTGGAGGACGAACCATTACCTATGAGAGTGAGCATACAGACGACCTTAGCCTCGCTTATGCAATCACCGTGCATAAGTCCCAAGGAAGCGAGTTCCCCGTTGTGATCATACCCCTGTCTATGGCTCACTATGTGATGCTGCAGAAAAATTTAGTTTATACTGCCCTGACACGTGCAAAAAAGTTAGCAATTTTTGTTGGGGAGATAAAAGCGCTGGGGCATGCACTTGGGCAAGAAACCAGTAGCCTTAGACAGACTCGCTTAGCCAATTTGCTATCTGAATAGAAAGGGGTCTTAGATTGGACCATAAAATTGACACGAAATTCCATGAGGGAATAAATACCGTTAAATTCCCAGGCAGATTACTATTGGGCTTTGCCTTATTTTATGGGCTAGCTGCCAATTTTTTCCCTATTGTCCAGGACGAAGCATACTACTACAACTGGGGAAAACACTTAGCTTTAGGGTACTTTGATCACCCGCCTGCGGTTGCTTGGGTAAGCTGGTTTTCTCAGTTGTTTGGCCCCCATTTCTTACATGGCCGATTTGCTACCATTTTGATGGGGGTCATTAGCCTTGGGTTTATGTTCAGGCTTTACCGGCTGTGCAGTTTTCCTAAAAAAGAACAGTTTTATACAGCCTGCATCTTAGGTGCTGGCAATGCTGGAGCCTTGGTCTGTGGCTTCTTGACCACTCCTGACGCAATTATCATGTTTGCTTGGACTCTTGCTTTACATGAGGCAGCCGTAGCAATGCTTGGCGCTCCGAAGCGTTGGCTGAGTGCTGGTGCTGCGGTAGGGCTTGGCCTTTTAGGTAAGTATACGATGCTTCTAATTGGACCTGTTTTTTTAAGCTCCTTGGTTTTCGCGGGTAAAAGGCAGCTAGGCACCAGGTGGCCTTACCTTGGTGGTTTGATCGCTCTTCTAGTATTTAGCCCTAATTTACTGTGGAATCATCAAAATGATTGGCTAACCTGGAGGTTTCAATTAAAGCACGGACTAGCCCAGCAGCGAGCTCAACTGGTTGCTGGCCAGCTTCCAAGCGCACAGAAAGCCACAGAAGGCAGTCCAGAGATGGAGCTTGCAAGTCTATTTGCGTCTGTGCAGTCCGAAGATAAAGACTCAAAGCCTGCAGATGAGCAAAAAAAATTGGGCCCATTTGACAAGCTGCTTGCAAAAGTAAAGCTGCTGTCAAAGGGAGACTCAGTTTTTAAGCGGTTTTCGGAATTTATATCGGGTCAGCTTGTTTTTTGGGGAGCCTTGCTATTTGTTTTTATCGGGTCTGCTCTTTTACGCCTTAGAGTAAGAACAAGGAATTTGAGTGATTCGATACCAAGGCCTTTAAAGGGCTTGCTCATTTCGGCTTGCCTATGGCCTCTTGGAGTCTTCGGTTTGTTTTCTCTTAATGGAAAGGTTGAAGCTAATTGGGCGGCCATGTACCTAATTGGCACAGCTCCCCTTATTGCCCATTATCTTAGGCCAAATCTAAGGCTTTGTGTGGCTGCAGCTTGTGGGAATTTGCTGCTCATAGGGGGCGTAATCACGTATTCCAATAAGCCCTTTGTCAAAGTGAACCCAGGATTTGACCGGCTTTTAATGGAGACCCACGGGTTTCGTGCCCTATCCTATTTACCCGAGCTGCAGTCTGGAAAACCCTTATACGCTGACAAGTTTCAGTTGGTTTCTATGCTACGCTACCATAATCAAGGCCTTCAAGTTGGACAATGGCCTGGTATAACAAGAGCTTCTGAGTATGTTCACAATGAAACCTTGTGGAATCCTTTTGGACTAGAAGAGTTGAAGCACAAGGATTCTTTCTACCTTCTCACCTCAGATAAAATCCCTCCTGTGCTTCCTGGCTTTGAGGCGTTTGGAATAAAACAAATCCAGGACTGTCGAGAGGGCTACCTTCACGTGCGCAGCTCTCAGCTTGAGCCAACTGAAAGAGCCTGTGAGGCTTTACGCCATTGGTATCTGCTAGAATACCAAAAAGCCGAGTAAAAGGTGCGAGCAGCGCCCACTAAGTGATACAATGTTAGGGTGTGCATTAATTTAAGAAACCCTTCCTAAGAGGCCATGCTCTTGTCTGTGCTCGTACTCATCGATCCTGGTAAGGATCATGCAACAAAAGTTAAAGAAGCAACAGAGAAGTATGCAGGCATTTTTTCAGTAAAAATGGATTTCATGCATTGTAAGAGTGCCAATGAAATGGGCGGCTTCATTAGCATGGGAAAAAAAATAAAAGTGGTCGTGATCAATAAAGTATTCGAAACTCCCGAGCTAAATGCCTTTCATGCAAGTTTTATGAGAACAAAAGGACCTCCCCCCTTACTGATCGTAGCGGGTGAGCAACAAGGAATTATCTCGCCTAAGTTTCCTAAATCGCGCATTATATTTAATGGAATTGCAGACAAAGAATTTATTTATGATTGCCTTCGTCTTCATCTAGCTGATGAAAATCGTAAGATTGACGTCAGGATATTTAGGGAGATTTTAAACAGTGTCTGCGATGTGCTTTATAAAAACACCAAGGAAAAGCTTAGCCCTCAAAGTGTGATTGAATCAAAAGCGAGTGCTGAAAATCAGGATGTCTCAGGTATCCTTGCTTTTTTTGGAGAAGGTATCAAAGGAACCTTGTCCATTGGGACTTCACTTCGGCTCCTAAAGCATTTTGCGGCAAAAATCCTCTTCTGTGAGCCTCATCACCTGACCGATGAAATGCTAAACGATGTCATGGGGGAGCTTTCAAATCAAGTTTTGGGGATTGTAAGGAATGCTCTTGGTGATTATGGTTATGAGCTTAACTCATCTATGCAGCTAGTGGTCACAGGCCTCCAGCACTCATTTCATCCTAGCTCCTCAGGCAACTACTACATCCTTCCCTTTGCTTTTCAAGATATGATCTTTAAAGTAACGTTTTGTTACGATACCTATCCGATCAAACTAGACCGGACGAAAGTATTCTCAGATAAAAATCAGAGTAGAATCCTAGATATTCGTTTGCTAAACAATATTTTAGATGCTATCCCAAAAACCATTGCATTAAACACTAAAATAAAGGTCAAGCGGGCAAAAATTGAGCCGCTTAGAGCAGACACCTATTTAACTCAGGCGCTTCATGTGATTCACGGGCGTAGTGAACAAGGTGGATACCTGTTAGCGATAGATATTCCAGAAATGACTGCTCGTGAATTTGCTAAGAAAATGCTTTTTTGTGGAGATGATGAGCTAACGCAAGCCATGCTAATTGATGCTGTGGGAGAGCTTGTCAATCAGATACAAGGGAGCCAGAAGAAAGTCTCTGAAGAAAAGGGGTACTTCTTTCAAAACATATTTCATTGTAGTTTCTCCAGTGGTTCAAATCTTAACTATCTTATGAAAAATCCGGGCCACTATTGTCGCATTGTATTTGAAACGGAGGCAGGCGAGCCCTTTACCTGCTGTTTTGGTCTAGATAGCACTTATGCAAATAAAATATTTGATGCTTCTGACTTAGTTAAAAGTATCAGTTAATCATTTTGTGGGTGCGAATTTTGCGTGGAAAATGGATGGTAACTAGCTGGCTTTTAATGAGTCAATTTGCTCATCGAAACGAGTGTATCCGGGAGGGTATTTTTTTTTGCCTATTTCGAAAAACTCTTTAGCTCTTGCGTAATTCTTTGCTTTCTTCATGCATAGTCCGAGGTTCATCCAGAGCTTGTATTCGATTCTCTTGTCAGGAAGAATTCTAATGGTGTTTTGATACAGAGTCTCTGCTAAATCGAATTGCTTTGCTTTAACAAGTGCAATCGCTTTCGAGTTGCATACTTTTGCAAGCTCAATGGATTTTTTGGTTTTATCTTTTTCATTACTCTTTACCGAGGTGATGCTGCCATCTATGATCCCAACTAGAAACTTACCTTTTTTTGCCGCTGCTGATCTGGGGTCTATGGTGATGGCCTTATGGTAAGATTTCTTTGATGCCATAATGTCTCCTGCTTCGAGGTTAAGGTCGGCAAGTAGTAAGGTGCATTCTAGTCTATGACTAATGAGTTTTTGATTCTTATTGAGGGTCTCTATAGCCTCACTGTACTCTCCTTTTAAGGCTCTTGCTTTTGCCAAAATTTCATAGGCCTCAATGTTATCTTGGTCAAATCCGCAGGCTTTAAGAGCCTCTTCTTCAGCTTGATCTGCTTTTTCACCCAATAAATAGCACCTTGCCAAAAGCGTGTGTTTTTTACTCGATGAGATGAGGGATGCAATCTCTTCTACCAGCTTTTTTGCTTGAACTGGCTTGCCTTCTTCTAAAAGGCTATAGATTTTATCTAGCTTTGCCCCAGCTGACTTTGACCCTTCATAAGTTCCTTTGGCAGCTAGGAGCTGATCAATAAAGTCTTTGCTATTAAATGGCCATTTACAAAAAAAAACAGGCTTGTGCTTGAAGCATGCATTCTCAAGCTCATCGGAATAATTTGGGCTTATGACCACGATTGGCTTAAAGGGGTTATTCCTTCTTATGCGTTCTAAAACCTGCTCGATATTGAGGTCTAAGGTAACTCCAAATAAATATTCTACCCACTATTCATGTGTGATCAGAACGCTATATTTTGGTAGAAACGGATG
>JABSRF010000100.1 GCA_013215275.1 Oligoflexales bacterium
TATAGCATTCAATAACAAGTTTTAGTTTTACTTATACAAAGCTATTTTTGGTCTGGACAGTGGGGTCCACTTCAATCTTACACGCTAGAGTGTATGGGGCATGAGGTGCTCACCTCCCCTTCTGGCTCTGAAGGCATAAAATCTCTTCGTGATAACAAAGACTGTCAGTTGATTATCTCCGATTATCATATGCCAGACATGAATGGCCTTACCATGGCAAATCTAATCTCAAGCAATGAAGGCTGTGATTCATCAAAAATTCCCATCATTATGCTTACCACTGAGGAATGTAGCCAAGAACTGATGGAAGAAGCCAAGAAAAGTGATGTAAAGGGGTGGATGAAAAAACCTGTCAGTGAGCCCGTTTTGCGAGATATTATTAGCAAATTTGTAACTGGGGAGTGATCAAAGGTTTTCGCTATCTTGGCATCTGTCAAAGCGGATAGAGCTAATCCATCCATAGTTTTGTGTAGGGTTTACCTTACGCTCAGCAAAGAGCTGTTTGAATTCTTGCTGCCAATTAAAAGAGTTGAAATTTCGAGTGCTAGAGTATACGAGTGAGCTTTTGTGAGTTAGGATCCTGCTAACCCTCCCAGGCCTAGCATCCCCCCTCGTGAGCTGAAAAATTGGATTTTCAGTGGTTTGAGTATAGCAGTTACTCTCTTGCTCACAGAAGCCAAGGGAAGAATCACTTAATTGTAAATGTTCCAACATGGTTTGGTAATCTGGCTGGTTGACTGGGCTTTCGAAGTTTCCTGCAATGACTATGCGCTTGTTGCACAGCTTGTATCGGGATATGTACTCTTTGACCCGGTCAACGACATACTGATACCAGATGCCTTGGCCAGCAACCTGTTCGGAAATCTTTAAATTAAAGATGGCAATCTCTTGATTTTCCATTGTGACGATAAAAGCTGCCAAAAAACTACCATGACCCAAGGGCCACATCCTTTTTCGTTCGTCTTCATAGGGATCTTTATAAACGGGAAGTCCTGACACCACAGAGAGGGACTCGACCTCATGGGTGTCCCGATAGGTTTCAGTCTGAACGCTTTGCCAATCATAGCCCAGAAGAGCCCCAGCACCCAAAATGTACTGGTCTGAGTCGTAGGGGCTGTCTTGCTTTGCCATGACCTCTTGCAATATTAAGATATCTGGTTTAGCAGCTCTCAAAGTTTGGTCAACTGAAGCGAGCCTTTCTCTTCTAAAAATCCAATTACCTTTCCAATGAGGGTGTTGTCCAGGTGCCTCTCTTTGATTAAATAAAGAGAGGTTTTGAAAGGTAATCTTACGAGTATCATAGGTGGGTCCTTTGAAAAAAAACGAAGGGACACACGAGCTAAAGATTCCGCTCCATAAGACCAAAAAAAATGCCCAAACTTGCTTTAAAGCCATTCCTTAACAACCAATATAACGAGATATCACCAGCCGCTGAATCTCGCTTGTTCCCTCCCCAATCCTCAAAAGCGCAGCATCGCGATAGTGGCGCTCGATAGGGTATTCTTTCATCAGGCCATAGCCTCCAAAGGTCTGTTGGCCCTCCCGAGCACAGTATTCTGCAACTTCAGAGCAGTACAGCTTTGCCATCGCAGCTTCCTTTTGAAAGTCTTTTTTATTCTGCTTGAGCCAACAAGCTTTATAAAGCAAGTTTTCTGCAGCCTCTATACGGGTGGCCATTTCTGCTAACTTAAAAGCAACGGCTTGGTGCTTTACAAGAGGCTTGCCAAAGGTTTCACGCTCTTTGGCATAGTTAAGGCTTAGGGCTAAGGCTCCTTTTGCTAAGCCAAGGCCCATGGCACCGATGGAAAGGCGTCCGTTGTCGAGGGTCTCCATCATAATTTTAAAGCCATCACCTTGCTTGCCAAGCATCTGCTCTTGCTTGACTCTCACATTTTCGAAATACAGCTCTCCTGTATTAGAAGAACGCCACATCATTTTATCTTTCATAGCCTTACGGATGAGGCCCTTCGTGTCAGCAGGCACAAGAAAACAGCTTAACTCAACCCTGCCATTAGGCCTGCGGCCTGTTACAGCTTGGACTGTGATGCCTTTTGTAAGCTCACAGGCACTATTGGTGATCCATAGCTTTGACCCATTGATAACCCACTCACCGCTCGATGAATCGAATTTTGCGGTTGTTTTGCTCGCTTGCGCATCGCTTCCTGCACCAGCTTCAGTTAAACCAAAAGCCCATAGACCAGTCCCGTCGCAGAGGGATGGAAGGTACTTACTTTTTTGCTCCTCGTTACCATAGTAGTATATCGGTGCGGCTCCAAGGCTGTTGTGAGCTGCAATGGTCGCTGCTTGGGATCCATCTTCTCTTGCTAGCTCTTCCACTGCAATGATATAGCTGAGGTAATCCATTCCTTGGCCGTTGTACTTGGGATCAACAACCGTTCCAAAAAGCCCTAGAGCGCCCATTTTTTTAGTTAGTTCAGGAGAAAATTCTTCATTTTTATCGAGCTGGGCAGCAAGAGGACTGATCTCAGTCTTTGCAAACTTCCGAATGGAATCCCTAAGCATCTTTAGTTCTTCATCTTCTAAAAAACTGTATGCCATTGCAATCTCCTTGGTAAATTTAAATATCTACATCTCTCAACCGACCCTCACGACCACTTGCTCCTGTAAGGATAGCGACATAAGACTTGTATCGCCTTTCGGAAATATGACCTGCTTTTACCGCTGCTGTGACAGCACACTCTGGTTCGTCAAGGTGTTTGCATTCCCGGTATTTGCACTTATTCAAATAGGGACGCATCTCAACAAAACTCCAGCTTAGATCAATGGAGCTGCGGGTTTCAAGTAGAAAGCTTCTGATTCCTGGGGTATCGATCACATAACCCCCCGTCCCAAGCTTAATAAAACTTGCGTAGGTGGTGGTATGACGACCTTTGGTCAAGATATCTTCAGACTCCACTTCTTGACTGATTTCTGGACGTAGTAGGTTAACTAAGGATGACTTTCCCACCCCTGAGTGTCCGGAGACCATACTTATGGCCTTGTGAAAAAGCTTTTGGATTTCTTCTTTTTCTTCTGCACTAGGGTTTTCAGCGCAGGTCGTAAGCACTTGGTACCCTAGCTGAGAGTATATTTTCATATATTCTTTGCAGTCTTCGATAAATTCCGGCTTTTGCTCCTGCAGCAGGTCCTTTTTGTTAAGTATGATGGTGGCTTTGATTCCTTGCTCCTCTGCAAGAACCAAATAGCGATCAATCAGGCCCCACTTCACTTTCGGGTACACGAAGCTTGCGACAATAATCAGCTGCGATAAGTTACTTGCAAGCACATGCTCTCTTTCAGATGTCATGGGGTCAAGGCGTGCAATCTTACTTGCCCTCGGAGCCCGATGCTCGATAATGCAAGAGGGGAGGTCTTCAGAAACAACCGAACCCTCTTGGCTTCCGGGGCGACAAAGAACCTTATCTCCTACTGCAAAAAAGTTACGCTCCTTCCTCTGAGACTGGGTGTACTTACGAGCGATGCTTGCAAGCCATACGTCATGAGTTTGGATGTCAAGAGGACTGGGCTCAGTCGAAACAAAAGCATACCTTTTATGCACTTCGACGATTCTTGCTGCGAATAAACCTTCCTTATAGAGTTCATCCCAGCTTGTTTCTTCTTTAATAAACTCTGACTCGAGAATATTTTCTTCGTCAGCTATTTTTGACTTTGATTTCCTAAACTTTTCTCTCTTAGCTAATTTATCTAGCTTACTGTGACGCCAATTTTTCATGATATTCCTTATTTTCATCAGCAGCTTTGGATGCAGGTTGGGTAATTGGGACTTTCTGAATACTCTTATGGAGGGCAGGGCTTATCAAGTTTGGCGCAATTTCACTGAGCTTTTTGAATGCATCATTGATTATAATTTTACGAGTGCTGCCTGACTCAGAACTGATCATATTAAGTTGCTTGAGGGTTTGTAGATAATGCTTATAGCTTTTGTCATCATAGAAAACATTGCTGGTCATACCATTTAAAATAGAAATCCTCTTTGACATTTGGAGGATCTCTGTATCGAGGTCAGCAAGTAGTACGGATCCTCGATCAGAATATCGGGACAGTGATACGCTATAGAGTCCGTATTTTTCCATCGAATTACTTGAGATCTCAGCAAGTAGCTTAAACGCAAGGTATTCATCAGAGAGAATTTCCGGTAAGGCTATCACGTCACTTTGTTCATCATAGGCTAATATGTGATGGGAAAGTAGCTTGCTCAGCGTTTCACTGATAATTTCCGTACTCTGATCTTCATTCCAAGGCAAGAAATGGGACTGGTAAATGAACTTGTACAGTAGTTGACAACACTCAATCAGCTGATCTTTTCTTATAGAACCTGCATTGACCAAAAAGTGGCATAACATCGATGGTAAGAGGAAAAGGTGGACAATATTATTGCGATAATAGTCCAAGATAGTATTGTTACGCTTATTCAGATAAATTACATCATCATCTTGATGCCTGAAACGGATGACATGGGATAGCTCTTCAATGGTTTTAATATCATCGAGTAAATTGGTGGTGTCAGGAAAGTGTACGTAGGAGCCTAGGGGCAAAGAGCTGCCTAATTTGGCAAAAATTCTCGTTATTTGTAGTAAGTCCGATTCACTCAGAGCTTTTTTAGGACTCGACTGCAAAATGAGTGCAATCATAGAAACTGGAGATACAACCGCAGCACTGTTGGTTCTTTTCATCATTTCTTCAGAAATATGCTTCAGAAGATCACTTGGAAAGGGCTGGTTTTCTCTCCAACTTGGGTACTTGAGATCTAGGTAGGTATCCACCTGTAGTGGCTCTCCAAAGCCAATATAGGCTTTTCCAAAGGTGGAACGGATGAGCTTAGACGCTTTGAGAAGTCCAGAGAAAGACTCTCGTTTTTTTGACTTTCCTCCAAGCTCTTTTTGATAGCTGCGAGCTTCCATGACCCGGTCATAACCCACATAGATGGGTACCAGGAGCACAGGCTTGTTGGTTCGCTTACGACAAGCCTCTAATACCATGTTTAGAATCCCCACCTTTGGCTGAAGGAGGTACCCAGTGCGGCTGCGACCACCTTCAGGATAGAAACAAAGGGGGTATCCAGTGCTCAATAGATAGTGAACAAACTCACTAACAACAGCACCATAAAGTCGGTTTCCCCTGAAGGTCCTACGGATAAAAATAGCACCGCCGCGTCTTAATAATGGTCCCACAGGCCAGAAGTTTAGATTGATCCCGGCAATCGTATGAGGTGGCAATAATCCAAGGTAATAAAGCACATAACCGATAAGCAGGTAATCCATATGACTTCGGTGGCTAGGCATGTAAACAAGTTCGTACTGCTCCGCAAGTTCGCGAATCTTGTTTTCTTGCCTCACCTCTAAACCAGAGTATATTTTTTTCCACAGCCAACTCAGCAAAATATCGAAAAATCTAATTGCTGATGGGGACACTTTTGCACACACTTCCTCAGCATATTTCCTCGCACGCCTTTCAACTTTTGCGATGGAGGTGTTTGATTTTACAGACTCCGCATCTATGATGGTGCGTAATGATTTTGATTGGAGCATCGAATTAATCACCTGCCCTCGATCATAGATGTAAGGGCCTACAATAGTTTCGCGCTGCCTGCGAAAGTGAACCTTTAAAACCCTTCGTAATTTCTTAGATGTTTCCTCGAGGCTTTTACCTTCATCCACCAACTCCAATAGAGAAATAGGCTTGCCAAAGTTGCAAAAGACATTACGGCCATGGACAAAAAAGGTGACAAAACGTTGGAGGAACCCCCCATACTCGTCATCGAAGAAAAGCAGTTTGAAAAGCGACTTTTCGCCGGTCCCTGGATTGCGACCCCAGAAGATTGATACAGGGACAATCTGTACATCGAACCGTTCTTTGCTTACTTGCCCAATTAGGCGAAATAAATCCGTTGGCAACTTTTTTGTACGCTCTGCTTGAAAGAGTCCAGGTTTGTTTAAATATAAAAAAGAAGCTTTACGGCTAAGCTTAAGCTTGGTGAGGAGTTCCCTTGGTTTTGGGATTTTTTTGGTTTCACAGGCATGGTCAAGAACCATGAGGTCCTTAAATGAGCGTGATTTTAAAACAAAGCAAATTGGTTTTTGCGGGTCGAGTGAAAGGTTTTTATTGATATCATGGGGAAACACCTTGCCTCGCACCCAAAGCTGAATAATAGGCCTTAACCACCAAAAAAAACGCATTAGTTTTTGCATAGATTCACTACTTTCTCTTAAGACAAGGGCATATTATCTATGAGCCGGGTTGAGCCTACCTTAATTGCTCCTAGTAAGATCGAATCCACAACAGAATCAGGGCTTGAGGCTGAAAGGTCATCAGCTTGCCGCATTTCAAGATAATCAAGGGTAATTCCATCAACTTCCAGAAGTTTTTTCTTTAAAATGTCCACCACACGCGACGGGTCTCGCTCTCCTTGTTGGACGATTTGTTTCCCTAACTGTAGGGTTTGATACAGGGAAAGGGCTAGTTTTTTCTGATCTTCATTTAAGTTTTTGTTGCGAGAACTAAGGGCCAATCCGTGTGAGTCTCTGACCAAATCCGCTCCAACGATGCCCGTGTCCAGGTCTAAGTCCCTTACCATTTGCTCGATGATTTTGTACTGCTGATAATCCTTTTTTCCGAATACCACCCACTTAGGCTGCATTAAATTGATTAGTTTTAATACGATCGTACAAACCCCTTGAAAATGACCAGGGCGTGAGGCTCCACACAGGTCATTAGAAAGGCTGTTATTATAGACATAGGTCTGAAATCCCTCTGGGTAAACCTGTTCGTTACCTGGTGCATAGACCGCTGAGACACCTAAATCGCTCAGCTTAGCTAAGTCGTTTTCCAGAGTCCTCGGGTAAGAGTCAAGGTCTTCATTTTCCCCAAATTGGCTTGGGTTAACATAGATACTGACAACAGTTTGGTCTGCTAGGGTTTTTGCTTTTTCAACGAGCGATAAATGACCTGCATGCAAAGCACCCATGGTAGGAACCAAGGCGATTTGTTGGTGATTCAATTTACCTAAGAATTCTTTCAATTCTGATTTATTCTGGATGAGCTTGCTATTCAAAAAATTCACCATAAATTTGTAGAGTTGAAAAAAAGCCTGATACGTCTTGTAACCTAACAGACTTATGAAAGCAATCACCACCCAAAAGTGGCTATTAACTCAATGACAACAGGGAAAGCGTTGCTACTTAAGGCAGAGACAATAGTTGAAGTAGTTTAGGTCATCGGTAGAAGAAAAAACCGCCTTCTTGGCAATCTGACCCATCCTTGGGCCTGCACGTTGGGTATAAGCATACCCACTGACTTCTTCGCAAAGGCCCCCACAGGCCTTGTCACGATGAGTCTTTACAACAACTGGCTTAGGTATCGGCTTAGTAGGTTAAGACTTTAAGGGCATGACTTTAGAGTTTTTTCTCTTCAGCTGAGTTTCCAATGAAACTCAGCTGCTTAGCGTCGCGATTTATTCCAAACTCACCAAGTTTCCTCCCGTTGAAGGTCACTTCCAGCTTAGACATATCGTCGCTGAACAGGTCGATTTTGTCTTTAAATTTAAATTTGTACAGGCCCTTCTTGTATTCCTTGGACTCGTAATTACCCTGGTCAAATCGGTACTTGATACTCGCCTTTTCCTTAACCAGGACCATTAGGGAAGAGTACTTTTGACTATTGCCCGTCAGTGAGAAGCCTTTTGGGGCGATTTCTATAATGGGGGTTTTTTCTTCAGTAGGAGCCTTGATAACATCGCTAGTAGCCTGTTTATTTGGCTTTATGTTGGCCGTGATTTCTTTTGAGTCCTGTTCATTTCGGCTTTCAGCTGACTTTTTGGCACTCTCTGAATCAGCATGAACTTTAGCAGTATCTTCTGTGCTTTGCTCCGCTTTGTTGGTTTGCTCTATTAGCTGAGGCTGCTGGTCAACACTCTTACTGGGCATTTTCTTGCTTTGGCTTTGAGGAGTAGGCTCTTTTCTGGAGAAACTTGTCTTAAGGGATCCAGCATTAAAGTATAGAAGGAAGGCAAGGGAAACCAATACGGCTGGCCCCAAAACCCACAGGATGATTCCTTTGAGTGAGAAATAGTTCGTAAAAGGCAAGGACTTTGACTTGTGGTCCTTTCTCCCAGAGGTGAGTCTGCGGGAGTATCCATAGCTTCTTGCTTTTACCTGTTTATGCTCCCAGCACTGGTTATACTCCTCCAGGAGTGGGGTGGCATCGATTTCGAGGACTTTGCAGATATTTTTAACAAAGCCCCGACCAAATACCTCACCAGGTAAGGCTTCAAATTTGCCGTCTTCAAGGGCCTCAATAAATGGAGGAGAAATTCGGGTGAGGTGAATCACATCTTTTTTGGTTTGGTTGAGTTGCTCGCGAGTATTACGCAGGTGCTCCCCAAAAATTTTTCTTTTTTCTTCCAAACTTAAGGGCGCATCCTTACCTTCTTTGTGGGCATTTTTTACTGGCTCCCCAATCTTTTCAGCTTCTTCTTCTCCCATTGCAACCTTTCCTTTTCCCTGGAATGCTCTTTGTAGCTTACCAGCTCTAAGTGGGATCATGTTTGATTTGCTATAATATTGATAAATACCCATCCTGGCAATATGAGCTGAAAGAGCGTAGCCTATGACTCTAAGCGTGAATCGATCAACTCAACTTCCTATTATAATACACCTCAGGCTGAGGCCTATATTCTTTTGCCTTTTTTTTAGCATGTCTACCTCTTGTTATACGCTGAAAACAGACACGCCCCCTGAACCCAAAGGAGATAAAGAAGGCCTTCTCATGACTAAGATGAGCTTGATCAAGCGATACTTAGATAAGGGCCAAGCTAGCGTAGCGTGGGATCATGTTCGCCAATTGTACCAAAGTCATCCTGAGCATCCTGATATTTTAAACTTAGTAGGCTTAACCCATTTGGCCCTTAACAATGAGCATAAGGCAGCCCAAGTTTTTGCAAAGGCCTACAAACTAATGCCGAAAACTTCATATGGACTAAATCTCAGCTCAGCATATATTTCTATTGGGTCTTTCAAGAAAGCACGAAAGCTCATCTTGAGGTTAACCAAGACATCAAAAAAATATAAATTTCGTGAACGACTCTGGCACAATCTAGCCCTTACCTATGAAAAAGAGAATCAACTCAGCAAGGCCCACAAATTTTATCAAAAGGCCATTAAAATTAATCCAAACTTTTTACTATCCTTGCTGAATCTGGGCCGTCTTTATAAAATAACCAATAAAGATGCGAGAGCAATGAGGTATTATAAAAAAGCTTCTCAGGTTTGTCTTCAGTGCTTTGAACCTGTAAATGAGCTGGCGACTTACTTTATTAATCAGGGAAAATTCGGTCGAGCAATTTCTGTTCTTAATCGCTACTTAAAAGGAAGTAAAGCGGATGCAGATAGTAAGAGCTTAGCGAGTGCAAAAAACTTAATTTCCTTAGCTAAGAATATCAAGGCTAGGAAAAACAGAAACCTTGGACGAACCAGTAAACGCTAAGGCCTCCCACCTTCGTCAAGCTTCCTCGAGCTTGATAGCTAGGGGGCAAGACTCTGGGGAAGGTGCCCGCAAGCCTTCGGAAGATGTTGGGTTTCAATTAGGGAACTAAATATGAGCAAAGTTTTGAATCACAAGTATGGCGTTGCGGCCAAGGTCCTAAGTACTTATGCAGTTTTGTTCTTTTACCTACCCTCCTATTCCCAGTCCCTAGCAGATAACAAGCTGCCCAATATTGAAGAGCGCTACCGGTCCCTTGAAACGTTCGCACGAGCGGTCTATTTTTTGGAAACCATGTACGTTGATCCTGATAAAGTAACCCCTGAAATCACAGTGTCTAATGCTCTTGGTGGTATTGTTTCAAACCTTGACCCTCACACTGTTTTGATGCCCAAAAAAGCATTTGAACAGTTGACGATAGATACCCGAGGTAAGTTTGGTGGAGTTGGCATCATCGTCTCTCAGGAAAGAGGCCGCTTAATTATCATTGCTCCCATTGAGGATACCCCAGCAATGAAGGCTGGGGTCAAGTCCGGTGATGAAATTATTGCGATCAATGATAAACCTCTGAGTTCCATGAGTGGGAAAGATGCGGTAGAAATGATGCGGGGTCCACCTGGCTCAGAGCTTAAGCTGACTATTAAAAGAAAAAATGTTGAAAAGCCAATTGATTTTGTGATGAAACGTGAAATTATCAAGGTTCGCTCTGTTAGAGGGCAGGCATTGTCGGCAGATATTAGGTATATAAGAATCACCTCATTTCAAGAAAATACGGGTGACGAACTCATTAAGATATTGCAGAAGTATCGGAAGAGTATGAAGGGTCTTGTGCTTGATCTGCGAGATAACCCAGGTGGCTTGCTTGATCAATCGATCAAGGTGGTGGATGCGTTTATTGAAAGTGGTTTGGTGGTTTCGACCGTGGGGCGTGATCCAGATCGCATTGAGAGGGAGTTTGCTCATAAAAAGGGAACTTTCGGAGATTTTCCTATGGTCGTCTTGGTTAATGAGGGCTCAGCCAGTGCCTCTGAGATTGTAGCGGGAGCGCTGCAAGATCATCAACGAGCCCTCATTCTCGGTACAAAATCATTTGGAAAAGGCTCAGTACAAACCTTGGTGTCATTGCCTGATGGATCAGGCCTAAAGCTTACGGTGGCCCGATATTTCACTCCTAATGATCGGTCGATCCAAGCAAAGGGAATTGACCCGGATATTGTGGTTCACAGGCAATTAAGTAGATCAAAGAAAAAGGCAAAGCGCGAATCTGATCTAAGCGGCCATATAGAGAGCAACGACTTATCGACACTTTCCTCAGAAAGCGGGATTTTAAATTCAATTAAAAACTGGCCTTCGGTTATGCAAAAGGATCACCAACTGGTCACGGCCTACACCTACGTTAAAGGGTGGTCGATCTTCAAATAGCCACAGACTATTTTTTGGGAATGATATTATTTAAATGAATAATCTGTTTTTCAACAGCATTTTTAATGCTTGAAAGATAGGTCATGCCCAAATCGCCAGCTGATAAGATACCAACGGCAGCCCCCTTGGCAACAACAGGAAGGTAACGACATTTTTTGCTTGATATAACCTGTTCTGCAGCTTGAATACTAGCACATGGGCTAATCGTATCGGGCGTCTTATTCATATACTGGTCGACAGTTTGGTCCAAGCTTACTTTTTCAGCAATCATTCGCATGAGGTCGCGTTCAGTGAGAATACCTTTTAGCGCTTTCTCTTCGCAAATGAGGATGGAACCAACGTCACGGCTAACCATCCTTTCGGTCACATCCAAGATGGATTCCGAAGGCTTACCTGTTACCAGGTTTGTGCGCATGACATTTTCGACCCGATTGAGTTTCTCTGGCGATTTGGCCTGCTCGAATAGTGATGCCGTGTGCGCTAGCTCTTTTGCGGCATTCTGGATATGGAGGTTGGTAAATGGTTTTGGTACGGTCGCACTGACAGCCAGAGATACCAACTCTTGGGCAAACACAGTTATCTTGGCTGAAGTGATCCCAATAGGAAGGTATGGCTTTATGAGTCTGATCTGCTTTATAAACTCGACGCCATTCATGCGTGGCATATCTAAGTCGGTCATGACAAAAGCATAATCATTGTTGATAGCCATATCGAGGGCCTGTTTCCCATCTCCAGCAAACTCAACACGATAGCCCAGTTCTTCCAAATAGAACCCGATAATCTCGCGCAATTCAGGTTCATCATCTACACATAGGACCCTATTATTTGTAGTGCTGCTAGTATCCATTCTTAACTCTGGTCGTATATGAGGGGGGAGTTGTTGCTCGATTATATCACCCTTCTAGAAAAACATTTAGCCATTTAAGAAACGGTAAATATGGATATCATAGGTGATCGAGATAATAAAACCATAATTAAAAATGGAACTCTCATTAACTGCTTCCCTTTCAAACTCGAAAT
>JABSRF010000101.1 GCA_013215275.1 Oligoflexales bacterium
CATTATAGCATTCAATAACAAGTTTTAGTTTTACTTATACAAAGCTATTTTTGGTCTGGACAGTGGGGTCCACTTCAGTATAATCTCATTTTTAAATTTAAACACAACTAATATCAAGCTTTCTTATTAGCCAAAAGTACACAAAGATGCGAACAAAGGTGGGAAAGGGAGGTTTCTAGGATAGGTTTAACCTTATTAGTACCGCCTCTTTTTTCTTTTATGACGCTTGATCTTTGTTTTTCTTTTAGACTTTGGAGAAAATGACGGGTTGTCCTGATGAGCTTTTAAATAATTCGTAAGCTTGTGCACTTCTTTCAAACTTAATTCAAGAGGATGAAACGCACCGACATAGTCAGGTTTGAGAGGAGATATGGCCCGATACTCAATTTCATTGTCAAACTGTAGGTCGGTAAAAACAAAGCTCCCATCGTCGGAGTATATCTCTAGTATTTCTTCCTCATAATCATCCAGATCAGTCAATATCTGGATATCTATGATGAGTTGCTTATCCTCCTCGTTTGCTTCATCGGCACCAAGGGAGGATGAGGAATCAAATACTTCCACCCCTTCCATATCATCACCAATGGACATGCTATTTAGACGAATCAAGCGATCACTAATTGTTCGCTCAAAACGCCTCAACTGTTTTTTAGCTTTTTTTGCTGCTTTCGTTCTATTTTGCCAGCATTTAACTTCAGCAATAAGCACTACTTTGCTGTCATCTTTGCTAACCACAACCACATCGAGCTCACCTAACCTAATTCTATTTTCACTATTTGCCTCTTTTTCATAAACTACATTCGAGACAATGACATAGTCTTCTACAGGAAACTCTTTTTCGAGTTGCAATTCAGCAACTCTCTCACATACCTTTCCAACATCGGAAACGTATTCGAAGGGTAGGTGTTTAAGCTGTTCGAAGTATTCACGGCTAAGCTTACTAGCAGCTGAAATGGAAGCATTAAAAACAAGCGAGGCTATCGTCAGAAATAGCAATTTTAGCATATGTATTTCCTATTTTTAGGCAAGGTATATCGATTAATGTTAAAAAGATTTCTCACTAAAATTAGGCACTAATCAATGCTATAGGCTTACCTCCCGTGGAAACATGGAAGTCTTTGAACAGTTGAGAACTCGCGCAAAAAAAAACGATGGCATGCCATCGTCATTCTTAATTCTAATTTGTCATTCGCTTTTTTTTCTTCAGTTTTATATGCATTCTCAATATCGAAGGACAAAAACTCCTAATTTCTGCTTTTTGCTACCCTCGTAGGAATAGACCAATCTACCCAGATTGCCAAGGAAAAATTTCAAAAATTGCTCTAAGTGCTTGAGAGATTGAAGATATAAAAAAATCCTTTGAAAATCATCCCGCTATCAACTATCATTCCGAATTTTGACCCAAATTGAAGATAGGCCATGATTACACTTTACGCACACAGCGCGTCTCCCTACAGCCAAAGAGTGAGGTTTCTGCTCGAGGAACTCAAAGTTGGCTACGAACTTGTTTCAGTAAACCTTAAACAAGGGGCCCATAAAACCAAAGAATTTCAGAGCCTAAACCCTTTTTCTCGAGTTCCCTGCTTGGTTTGGGAAGGGGAGCAAGTGTCTGAGTCCCTGGCAATTTGCCGCTATGTCATAGAGCAACTAAAAGCCTATGATTTTTACCCTAAGGGTGTTTTTGCTCGTGCACAAGTAGATCAATGGGTCGATTACACTAATATCCATTTAGGCGTAGCTTTAACCAACTTAGCTTGGCACCGTCATTGGTGCCCATTATTCGGCCTTACAACGGATAATAGGCATGCTGATAAATTAGAGATAAGAATCAATCGAGAATTACCAGTTATAGAAAAAAAACTCTCGACACACAGGTATTTGGTCTCCAGTGTTCCCACCCTCTGTGATTTCAGTTTTTTGCCTCAAATATGGGTTTATGATAAGGCTGGAATTTGCTTAGATCGGTACCCTAACATTTTGGCTTGGATAGAAACCATGTCTCAGAAAGACTCTTGGAAAAAAGCCGTTTCCTAGTAGTTTTCTACTTTGTTTTTGCAATCATCATTCACCTGGGCACCACAGATCTGACAGCTACCGTCCTCTTTTTGATAGACATTGTTAAGCCCACCACAAGAGCCTGAGATGGGTTTTCGTTTAAAAATCACTCCCACAGACATGATCAAAATCACAAATGCGAATGCACCGAATACGACAAAAAAAGTGCTCATACTAACTTCTCTGCTGATCTGGGCTAGGTTTCATATATTTAGCAAAGTCCTCGCTATACCATTCCAAGAATTCTTCGCCCTGCTTTTCTATCAAATAAACAGGAATTCTGAGCTTCTGAGCAATGTCCTTTACCTTATTTTCATCCAAGACCGAAAACGCTGTAGCCCAAGCATCTGCCAGCATACTTGAAGAGCTAATCACGGTCACTGAGGCGACCTTATGCTCAATCGGGTATCCTGTTCTTGGATCGATAATATGGGAGAACCTTTGCCCATCCTCTTCGTAATAGTTTCTGTAATCCCCAGAGGTTGCTATTGCGGAAGACTCTAGTTGCACGACTCTAAAGACGGATCGCCCAAAATCCTTCTCACTTGGTCTTTCTACAGCAATTTCCCATGGAGCACCAAACTTTTTACCAGAGGTGCGAATCTCGCCGCCAATCTCAACCATGAAGTCAGGGTATCCGCGAGATAATAATAAATCTGCGAGAACATCCACTCCGTATCCCTTGGCGATTCCTGAAAGATCCACGTAAGTGCGGGTGTCATCCTTTTTGACAGCAGGCGGTTCATCTTGCGTGCTGAGCAAAGAAAACCGACTGTACTCAAGAATCTGAGAAATCTTATCTTTTTCAGGAATGCTTAAGGGTTTGTCCGTTGGCCCAAATCCCCAAAGATTAACGAGAGGCCCAATTGCTATATCAAAGGTTCCCTGGCTAAGCTTCCCAATCTGAATTCCTGCCTTTACGACTTTAAGAGTCTGAGGAGATACCGGAAACCAATCACGGGAAGGGGATGAGTTGAACCTAGACAGCTCCGACTCTGGGATATAAGTGGACATAAGCATGTTCACTTCTTTAAGAGCCTCTTCACAAGCACTCTCCAAGGTCTGCTGCACTTCGGCTTCGAGCTTACCAGCAACCTTGATGGTGTAAGAGGTGCCCATAGTCGGGCCAGACCAGACGGCAAGGCTTCCTGGTTCTGAGGAGCAACGAGTATCTTGCTGGCTTTTCCATACCGACTGAAGGATAAAAAAGCTCGATGCAAAGACAAAGAAAAACAGTAGGCCTTTGTATTTCAAATGCTAGCCTCCAAAATCATCAAGCATAATGTTCTCTTCTTCGACTCCAAGCTCAAGAAGCATATTAATCACAGCTGTGTTCATCATGGGAGGCCCACAAAGGTAATACTCGAGGTCCTCAGCATTTGGGTGATCCTTCAGGTAGTTGTCGTAGAGAACCTGATGGATGAAGCCCGTATGACCAGTCCACTTATCTTCTTCTAGTGGATCAGATAAAGCCACATGCCACGTGAAGTTTTCATTTTCTTCTTGTAGCTTATCGAAGTCTTCGGTGTAGAACATCTCACGCTTACTGCGGGCCCCATACCAGAAGGTCATTTTTCTGTCGGTATGAATACGCCTTAGCTGATCAAAAATATGAGAGCGCATGGGAGCCATTCCCGCACCACCACCGATAAAGACCATTTCATTTTTGGTTTCTTTTGCGAAAAACTCACCGAATGGGCCAGAAATCGTCACTTTGTCACCAGGCTTTAAGTCGAAAATATAAGAGGACATAATCCCTGGAGGAACACTATCCATTTTAGGAGGCGGGGTGGCTATCCTAACATTGAGCATAATAATGCCTTTTTCCTCAGGATAATTAGCCATCGAGTAGGCTCTAATCGTGGTCTCTTCAACTTTTGATTTGTACTTCCAAAGATTGTACTTATCCCAATCTTCCTTGTACTCATCCTCAACCTTGAATGACTTGAAATCCAGCTCATGGGGTGGGCACTCAATTTGGATAAACCCACCAGCGCGGAAATCCACATTTTCCCCAGCTGGAAGCTCCAAAATAAGCTCCTTGATAAAAGTGGCAACATTCTCATTGGAGCGCACAGTACACTCCCATTTACGACAGTCGAACACCTCAGCAGGAACTTCTATGTTCATATCTTGCTTACAAGTCACCTGACAAGACAGCCTAACGCCTTCCTTGGCTTCCTTGCGATTTATGTGTGATTTTTCAGTTGCAAGAAGATCGCCGCCACCCTCATGGACTTTAACCTTGCACTGGGCGCAGGTACCACCGCCACCGCAGGCAGAGGAGACAAAGATCTTTTCTGAAGCAAGCACATTAAGAAGCTTACCTCCTGCGGGGACCTTAATTGCTTTTGACTCATCGTTATTGATGACGATGTTAATATCACCACTAGCAACCAATTTAGACCTTGCTAGCAAGATAAAGCCCACCAAACACAGTATGACTATGGTGAACATAAAGACACCGAGCATAATTTCTAGCATAATCTATCCTTTATAATTACTGGTCAAATAAGTGACCGCCTAAAGCTGAATTCCTGAAAAAGCCATAAAACCAAGCGCCATCAAGCCCACCGTTATAAAGGTGATACCAAGACCCTTGAGCCCATCTGGAACATCACTGTATTTTAGCTTTTCTCTAATTCCAGCAAGTGCTGCAATTGCCAGAGCCCAACCGAAGCCGGAGCCTAGGCCGTAGACGACACTCTCAGCAAGGTTATAGTCCCTTTCCACCATGAACAGGCTGCCACCCAAGATGGCACAGTTCACCGTAATCAGAGGTAGGAAAATACCAAGTGCGTTGTATAGTGGAGGAAAAAACCGATCGAGGAACATTTCCAAGATTTGAACAATCGCTGCAATCACACCGATGTAGGAGATAAGCCCTAGGAATCTCAGATCCACGTTTTCTAGTCCGGCCCAGGATAGAGCACCTTCGTTTAAAAGATACTGATACATTAGGTTATTCACTGGTACCGTGATGGTTTGCACAACGATTACAGCAACACCCAGACCTACGGCTGTTTTCACTTGCCTGGAAACAGCTAAGAAAGTACACATTCCGAGAAAAAATGCCAAAGCCATATTTTCTATGAAAACAGCCTTGATAAACAAACT
Organism: Oligoflexales bacterium; assembly: GCA_013215275.1. Classification (GTDB taxonomy): domain Bacteria; phylum Bdellovibrionota_B; class Oligoflexia; order Oligoflexales; family Bog-1112; genus JABSRF01. The sequence goes on from JABSRF010000101.1 coordinate 5,173, forward strand.
AATATAATGCTGCACGATCCTTACCCCTCATGTTCAACTTGGTCTTTTTTCCAACTACGCAACAACCAAATAAATAGGCCTATGATAAAAAAAGCACTCGGAGGCAAGAACATCAAACCATTTGGCACGTACCATCCGTTTTCAGTGGCCAAAGGTAGAATCTGTTGGTCATAGAGCTTACCACCTCCAAACAGTTCCCTAATGAAACCAACGAAAAGTAAGACGGCACTATAGCCTAAACCATTTCCGATCCCGTCAAAAAGGCTTGCCACAGGGCCATTTTGCATCGCAAATGCCTCAGCCCGTCCCATCACAATACAGTTTGTGATGATAAGGCCGACAAAAACTGACAGCTCCTTGCTTACCGTAAACATGAAAGCCTTTAAGATCTGATCAACTAGAATAACCAAAGATGCAATGATCGCCATTTGGGCTATAATACGAATGCTATTGGGTATGTAGTTGCGAATGAGGCTCACAGAAAAATTGGATAGGGCAATCACAAAGATAACAGCCACGCACATGGTGATCGTGGTGCTCAGCTTTGAAGTCACAGCCAGCGCAGAGCAGATTCCTAGAATCTGTAATGCAATGGGGTTGTTCACAAAGATAGGTCCTAGAAGGATATCTTTACTTTTTTCTGCCATTTAACTACACCTCCTAAGAATTCTTTTTTATGCGATCAAAATATTGTTTAAAGCCATTCTCACCAAGCCAAAACTGGACCATATAGCTCACGCCACGCGCTGTGATGGTTGCTCCTGAAAGTCCATCAACTTGATACTGGGCATCCTCGCGAGCAAGGTCAACTTGACCTTTGATGACCTCAATCTGAAGCTGGCCGGAATTGTCGTTGATCTTCTTGCCATTCCAGCTAGCCTTCCATTTGGGGTTATCCACCTCACCACCGAGGCCTGGTGTTTCCCCATGGTCATAGTAACCCAAGCCTTTGATGGTATTGCCATCTGAGTCAACAGAGACAAAACCATAAAGGGTTGACCAAAGCCCCTTGCCATGAATGGGGACGACCACCTGATCTAGCTCACCTTCCTTCTTAACCTCGTAGACCACAGCATAACGTGCAATCATACGTAGGCCTGCAACATCGACCTTTGGGTCCAGTACAAGCCTTTCGGACGGATTCTTCGCTTCTTTATACTGATCATACTCGTTGGGATCTTGACCTTCCACGTAACTGCCATCTGCTAAGTTCAAAAGCTTAGGCACCACGTATTGCTTAAATACCTCGTCAACCTGGGCCCCTTCCTCATAGAGAGAAGCTGCCATTAGAATATTCTTCTTTTTATCCAGAGCTTTGTTTTTATCCTGGATAGGTCGTAGCTGGACTGCGGCCACCGACACAATCACCGAGCAGACTAAACTCAAAGCAGCAGCGATTATGATGGTTCGTTGTACCGTATCTTTTCCTTGACTCAAGTTATACCCCTTCCTTGTCGGACCTATTCAACAGCAGTGCGAGCTTGTCTACGTTTGATGTTAGCCTGTACCACGTAATAATCGATCAAAGGTGCAAACAGGTTTCCAAAAAGAATGGAAAGCATCACACCCTCAGGAAACGCAGGGTTAAGCGACCGCACAACGATCGACATAGCTCCAATAAGGAAGCCATAGACCCACTTTCCTTTCTTGGTCATTGCCGCGGAAACCGGATCGGTTGCCATAAACACCATACCAAAAGCGAAGCTACCGATGACGAGGTGCCACAGAGGACTCACTCCAAACATTGGATTGGTGCTGCTACCGATCGAGTAAAGTAATGAAGAGACGCTAAGGCCACCGATCAGCATACTCAGCATGATGCGCCATGATCCAATCCCAGTTGCAATCAGCAAGCCAGCACCCATCAGGCATGCAAGGGTCGAGGTTTCTCCCATAGAGCCTGGAATAATTCCCAAAAACGCTTCCCAGAGTGAAAATCCAGCTTCTAAGCCTTGAGCACCATCAACTGCAGCAACAGCCAAGGCTGTTGCTCCACTATAGCCATCTACGGCTGTCCAAACAGCGTCACCAGAGATATCTGCCGGATAAGCAAAGAACAGAAATGCTCTTGCCGTTAAGGCTGGATTGAGGAAGTTCTTCCCTGTCCCACCGAAAACTTCCTTACCAATAATCACACCAAAAGCAATCCCAACCGCAACCTGCCACAAAGGAATGGTCGGGGGTAAGGTAAGAGGATATAGGATGCCTGTTACCAAGAAGCCTTCGTTAATCTCGTGCTTTCTCACAATGGAGAACGTTGCTTCACAGAGCCCACCAACGATGTTGGTGACTAAGAAAACAGGTACGAAGTACAAGGCACCATGGGCCAAGTTTGAAAGAAAATTTTGAGAGTCGAAAGCCAAGCCAAGCCAAGCAAGGACCATCCCTCTCCAGGTATCTAAACTGGTGATGCCTTGCCCTTGAAGGATATGATTGGCCTGTAAGCCCGTGTTGTACATAGCCATAAATATACAAGGGCCTAACGCAACCCCCACCGTGACCATGATACGTTTTAAATCAATGCTATCCCGCACATGGCTAGCTCCCTTGGTGATCTCACCAGGGGTGAATAGGAAGGTATCCAAAGCCTCATAGAGTGGATAGAGCTTCTCTAGCTTGCCTCCAGCGGAAAAATGTGGGTGAACCTGATCAAAAAAGTTTCGCAGTGCCTTCATCCTACCCTTCCTTTTCAATGGTCGTAAGGATCTCCCTCAACATCGGTCCATATTCTACTTTACCTGGACATACAAATGTACAGAGACCTAGATCTTCTTCATCCAATTCCAATACGCCCAACAATGCAGCTTGCTCGAGGTCCCTAGACAGCAGCGACCGCAGCAAAAAAGTGGGCTCAACGTCGAGGGGCATCACTTTTTCATAGGACCCCACTGGCACCATAGCGCGCACGCTGCCTCCTGTAGAGGTTGTGAACGCAAATTTGCGGCCTCCTGGCAGCAGCTTTGAGAAAAAAGCGTTTTTCACAGAGAACTTATCAAATCCAGGCATCTGCCAACCCAAAAGCTCTCGCTCCCGACCTTCCCGTAACACACAAACCTGAAGGTGGTAGCGTCCCAAGAAGCTAAAAGGCCCCTGAGCATGATGACCAGAAAACAGCGAGCCTGACACCACGCGCATGTCATCATCTTCCACAAGACCTTTGCAAAGGTCTTCTGTATTGGCGCCTAGAGGAACCTCGTACAAACAAGGATCTTTCACCAAAGGCCCTGCTAGAGAGACCATTCTCTTGCCCCAAACCTTCCCAGTGGTAAAAAGCTTTCCTACTGCAATCACATCTTGATAGGAGATGTGCCAAACCGTCTTCTTCTCGCTCACAGGCTCCAAAAAGTGGATATGAGTTCCCACAAGACCTGCTGGATGAACTCCAGAAAACTCATGCACTTTGACCTTGCTAGGGAGGCCTGTAGGAAGGTAGGTGTGAGGATCATGGCAAAGATACACAGATCCGGCAGTCAAGTGTGCGATCACTTTCATGCCACTTTCAAAATTTTTTTTATGTGCTTCAATGACAACCCCGGGATAAGGAGAAAGGGGGTTGGTATCCATTGCGTTGACAAAAATGGCTGCTGGCTTGCTTTCCAAGCTTGGTACCTTGGAAAATGGCCGTGTGCGGAGGCTGACCCATAAGCCAGATTTCACCAGGTTTTCATGTACTTTTTGAAAATCTAGCCCATCAAGCTCATTCGCTTTATAAGACTCAAAGGACAGTGCTTCATTCTTGCCGTCCAGCTCAATTTGCACTGATTGTAAGGCTCTGCGCTGTCCTCTGCTTATGGCTACGACTTTGCCACTTGCAGGCGCGGTGAAGATGACCCCTGGATTCTTTTTATCAGAGAATAATTCTTGGCCAGCTTTAACCTCGTCTCCCACTTTCACCGCCATGGTTGGTTTCATGCCCACATAGTCATCACCAATGACTGCCACAGATTTGATACTCGGACATTCACCCAACTCTTGCCTTGGCTCCCCGTCTATGGGCAAGTCAAGGCCTTTCTTAATCTTAATCATACTTCTCCGTTCCTCTGTTTCACCCATGGGGGTTCTGGCTGAATCATAAGCTACTGGCAATGTACCAACTTTTATGATTCAAGCAACTAAGTTTTACCAGCAGCCTCCAGGATTATAGGCACGATATGATGAGCCACAGGCATTAAGCTTGCCCTAGCACTCATTTATACCCTGCACTCGGCCACATTAAGAGAGGAGGCCATGGGCCACCTTCTCCACCCCATCCTAGCCTAAATGAAAGAAAACTTGCATGGGCAATTGCACCCACTGGTTACAATGCCCTATGCAAAGCAGTACGTGGGATCTTTTCATGTAGTTTGATGGTGAAACCTGCAAACACCGGCAGGATGATTAAAATGAGGAGCCCGGCTCCTTCAAAAACGCGGCCTCTTCTGCGGTGTTATCCCGATTAAGAATTTGATTCCTGTGAGGAAACCTTCCAAACCTTTCTATAATATCATGATGCTGCACGGCAAAATCATAAACCCTTGCCATAGAAGGCTTTGCATAGTCTTGGCATTTGTCTTTCAGTAGCCTGAAATGCTCTAAGCCTTGTTTTTGAGTATTTAAATCCTCTGAATGCATCAAAGGCATCAAGCCAAACTGCCCACAAACGGGTACAACCTGTAAATACGATATGGCATCCGCAAACAGCTTTGCGATCGAGATGGCTTTTGCATCGTAGTGAAACGACCTTGCCTGGCCTCGGTATACATTGCGAGGAAACTGGTCAAGCATGATAATGAGAGCCACACTGCCGAGGGGCTCTGATATCCAACGATCAAAGGCTCCCATATTCGCTGTATCTAAATACTCCGCATACTTCTTCTTCACTAATTCATCGAAATCTTGATCTTTTTTAAACCATCTGCTGACCAATTCCGGTTTAACTTGCCCATCTTCACCAATTTCTCCAAACCAAAACTCTAAGACTTTTTTTGCTAAAAACTCCATTCAAGAAAACCTTCTTCTCAAAATTATAAACATGAAATCCAAAGTAACAGCTTAGGAAGCTGCTGTCTGCGCCCTTCCCTTGCTGTCAATCTCTCCATCTAAGAAGGAAGCTTTGGGAAGGTGGCTAAGTACCTAGCCTACAAAGCCCTCACAGTGTGCAATGAATCTTCTAGCTAATCCAGCATAAGGTTCCAAAAAGCCATCGCGATTGTTCAGCTTCCCTCATTCAACAAGCAAACCAAGCGATTATTATTCATAAAATCTGTATGTTATATCATATTTCAAAACCTAAATTTGGGCACAAAACTTTAAATGTTCTCCGAAAAGGCCGACGACTTCCCTGGATACTGTTAATTGAGCCCACTAAATTGGAGACCAAGCTTTGAAAAAGATACTGGTGATCGATGACTCTCAGCTGCTTCGAGAGAACAGGTTCGTCATGCTCTGAAGGGTATGTATGACATTTTAGAGCCTGACAATGGACCAAACGGAATCAAACTTGCAGAAGATCATACCAACCTAAGTCTGATCATTTGCGACTTTAATATGCCCGGAGGCCTCAACGGCCTCGAAACAATCGAGAAGATCAGAGACATAGACCATCATAAAGAGACTCCCATCTATATGCTCACCACTGAATCGAACAGCCTAATGAAAAACAGGGGCAAGGAGCTAGGCTTAAAGGCTTGGGTGGTTAAGCCATGCAGTGATGAACGCCTCAAATCCGTTACCCAAAAAATTGTAGCTGCCTGAACTCGCGAAATCCAAAGGACTCAAGCTCTCCTCAAAAATTCCGAAGGCAACACATATACCCTAAACTCAGCAAAGTTAAAAAAATATGATGGATCAATTAAAGGTCATTAAGCAAAGCCTCAAAAAAAATTGGCAGCTCATTGTCATCTGCCTTGTGGTCATCAATGGCAGTTATGCTACTTTGTTTCGTCACTACCGTTCATGGGGAAAAGACGACTTCATCTACATGGTAGAAAGTAAGATTTTTGACTGGAAATTAAAGAACCGAGGCACAGACAAGAGCCCAACCAAAGTTGGTATCCTTGCAATCGATGAGAAATCACCCAAGCACTTTGGTAGATGGCCATTTTCTAGGCGATATTACGCTCGCGCATTTGCCAACCTAAAGAAACTCGGAGTCAAATGGATCGCTTTTGATGCAGTCTGGGCAGAAACTGAAAAAACCTTGCTCGAAGATGCAAAAGACGAAATCGTCAACCTCAACCAAAGAAACCTCAGGGGTCAGCAAGAGCAGATTTTAAGCATGATAAAAAACTCTCCGAGCGACGTAATTTTTGCTGAAAGTATAGCGAATTTTTCCAAAATTATTATGGGATTTTTCTACTTTGGGTCAAAATTTGAAACTAAGAATAACTTTGGTAATCGCGCCCCCTTTGTGGGCCTCGAGTTTATGGCTGATATGTCAGAAATTCCATACGATATGCCAGAAGGGAAGACTTTAGAAGACTATCATAGGTGATCGAGATAATAAAACCATAATTAAAAATGGAACTCTCCTTAACTGCTTCCCTTTCAAACTCGAAATA
>JABSRF010000102.1 GCA_013215275.1 Oligoflexales bacterium
AGAGTGCGCAATCACAGGCCAGAACTGTACTAAAATTAACCATCAATGGGTAGGACATTTATTTGGAGTTACCTTACTTGATAATGCAAGAAATGCACAACAGCAGTCTATTCACCCAAGAATAGAGGTTTTTTGGGGGCGTCAGGGAATGGATCTGTTTATTCAGATTAGGGACTTTGGCCAAGGCATGCCAGCCAAAGTCATTGATCGTTTGGGGGAACCCTTCTTAAGCGAAGAACGCGGGGGAACAAGCCTAGGACTTTTTACTGCAGTTGGTCTCGTTCAAAGCTTAGGTGGCGTGTTAAAGATCAGTAATGGCAAGGCCAGTGGTGCTTTGGTACAAATCCTCCTGCCAATCGAGTATGGCCAGATTGAGGACAATGGATCAAAATAAGAAAGACAAACTTAGCATGAGCAAGCGAATACTCATCGCAGAAGACGACGAAAACTTTGGAGATACCCTAAGCCTTGAGTATGAAGATCGAGGGTTTCAAACTGATTGGGTTAGATCTGTTGCAGAGTTTAAGGCATTGGAAACTTGCACTTATGATTGGGCTGTGATTGATCTAAAATTAGGCCAAGACTCTGGCCTTGAGTTGTTGGACTTGCTAAAGAAAAGCTCGCCCCGTGTTGAGGCTCTGATTTTAACGGGATATGGTAGCTTCGCGACTGCAGTCAAAGCCATGAAGGTTGGAGCTTGTAACTATTTGCCAAAGCCGGCAACTTTTCGTCAAATAGAGGCTTGCTTCAACAACAAGCATTATGATGAACCTTTTCAGATATATAACCATGAGCAAACCCCAAGTCTAGCACGCCATGAAAGAGAGTATATCGGGTACATACTCTCTGAATGTGATGGAAATATTTCTCAGGCTGCCAAGAAGCTTGGAATTTATAGGCAAAGCTTACAGAGAAAACTAAAAAAATTCACGCCATTAAAATAGGAAGGCATTTATGGCATTTAAAACGAACATACTGATAAAAAGTGCAGTGGTTCTCAGCGGTATCATGCTTAGCAGTTGTACGCTATTTCAAAACCAGCCGCAGCTTGAGCCCCCTGGTTTATTGCAAACAAATACGAAAATCGGACCACAGATTTCATGTTATAGCAAACCAGGCCGGAAAATTAGAAAACCACAGGTCCAAGAGGTTTATAACAAAGCTAAGGCTAGCCTGCTTGCGAATGGGCAGCAAGCGAAATCCATCGTCTGGGATCAAGGAGAACTAGCAAAGCAGAAGGAGTTAAAGGAATCACTGACACAGTTTTTACGGGGTGAGAAAGGTGCAAGCCTTAAATTGGTTTCCTTGGAAGGTCAGAGCCTCGAAAAAATCCATGAAAAATTGTTGAAGCTCGGGTTTCGCCATACTCAAGTTCCGTTGGAAGCTAAAAGCAGTGCCCAGTCGAGTCCCATTTATTGGCTGCGAAATGGAAGCCAAATCTCTGAAATCAAGGATAAAAGATCTTTGCTTCCCTTTCATATTTATGTTCATGATGATGGAAGTCTCGTGAGGTTAAAGCCTGCTGGTATACCTGATCCCAAGAGAGAAAACCCTAGGCCGCAACCTCACGGATCTAAAAGTGTGCTCCTTAGCCATCGTAAGGTCTGTGTACAGTCTAAGTGTGAGCTTGATACCAGTTTTAAGAATGAAGGTTTTAAGGTTGCTGAGAATGGCTTGCCCCTTCCCAAAGCTCCAAGCAAAAATTTTGGTCTAAGCGAGTTACCCAATAGATTTCAGCTTCGAGAGCCTATGGACCGTAGAGCTGCTGAGGAAGCGTGGAAAGATGCAATCATGGATTTTGCTCACATAGATTTACAGGCTGATTTTTCACACTGCCATTAAGGCTTGCGCATAAGGTGATCCTACGCCTACTTATAACAAGCTAGTGATTAGGTGACCAAGCAGTTGGGCTTTTTCCGGAAACTAGCTAGCTAATTGTGAAATCTAGTCAGGTAGAAGTCACGAAAGTCATCTGTTAGGTGCAGGTAGTCGTCATCAGAGTGCTCTTTCATATCTACACCTGACAGGTAAGTGATACACTCTCTGATTAAGTTTTCGTGCTGAGGGGGAATGTAGTGAAGCTGATTGCGATCATTCTTGTTCCTGAGTCGATTTGCCCACCTTGCAGCCTCCTCCCTACTCTTGACTCCCTCAATCAAACCTGCAAAAACATCTCTGATTTCATCAATCGTAACTTTAAGCTCTCTTGCCACAGCCAATCTTTCCTTTTACAAGTGATACTTTAATCCTATTATAACTCAGATTTATGATTGAGGCAGCTTGCCCGAGGAAAGTTACAGCAGACAAATAAAATCACCAAGCCAGGCGAAAGGGTGTGCCAAATATCTGACGCCGAATGCCTGAGAATGAAATCTTCACAATCTACATTCAATTAATTTTTAAAGAGACTAAGAAGTAACTAAATTTAGTGCAAAAAGGAAAAATCATGGTGCCTTGTTTTAGCGAGTTAAGCTGATCGATTTTTATCATAATAATATGTGCAATCTGCTGTCGTTGGGAATTGTTAAAAGCCTTTTTGTGAAAGGTGAAACGATAAAATCCGAAGTCAATACAACCTCAACATTTATATATAATTATTTTTTACTCCATAAAATATAATAGTAATTTGTTTACGAATTTTGATCAGAGAATGGTAATTCTTCTAACAAATATCAACATTCATAAATCTGGTAATAAAAAGTCAATAAGATTATTTTCCAGAAAATAAGCCTAATAAATCTGGGTCTTGAGATTTTTTTGTTAAGGGTATAGATGATTCTTGAGTGAAGGGTTCTATTTTTTTTCAGTTGCATTGTGATTTAAAAAACATTAGATCATTCTTGGTCTGTTCGTTATGATCACCTCTCGCTCGAGGAATCCGTCAAATGAAATCAAAGCATATTTTATCTATTTTTCTAGGTGTCAGTGCTTCTACGAACCAAGCTATGAGTAGTGCACTTGAAAGCTATCTTACACCCGAACAAATCGAAATGCTTGGTGTAGAAACTCAAAACCAAGACAATTTTTATAAAAAGAAAAAAGAACGTCCCCGAGTTTCAGCAAGTGTTTACGAACTTGATAAGATTGTAGTCGATAAGATTAAAGATTCTCTTTATAAGCTTGTGGTCGATGATGAGTTAGAAAACGTAGCTTTTCAGACCAGCTTAAAAAAGATTAGAACGATTGCATACGAAAAAATATTTTTGAAAAAATTATCGTCATACGGGCAAGCAAACCGCCCAGAGGAAGCAAATAAATCTCAGTTTGCAAAAATATGGAAAGATGCAATCAACAATCTCTACGATGAAAAGAATAATGATGTCATCGATGAAGATATTCAGGCATTAGGCATCGACTACGATTCTGATGATGATTTTGGAGCCGTTGATGCTGCTGAACCAACGACTTATAAGACGACACTCCTAAATATTTTGATCCGGAGAGTGAACTCGAAAGAGTTAGCCCTAAAAGTTCAAACCTTGATCGAAAACGGTGCAGATAAAAACCTACACCGGGAGTTTGCAGTATCACCAAAGATGCAAAACCAAACAGAATACCCACTCAGGGTCGTTTTGGATAAAGTCACTGATGTCCGTCTGCGCAATCAAATATTAAAAGTTCTTTTAAATGATAATGTGGTTTATGCCTACAATAACATGCTCGAAGATATTGAAAATGAGGGCTTAAAACCCATTAAACACTCGTTGGAGCTAGAGAATAACAAGAACTTCGTTCTTGAAAATCTCTTAGAAAAAAGTGATTTCGCAACTTTTGAAATGGTTCTAAGTTACTTAGAAAAATCAAATATTTTTGTGATCGCTGATTATGAAGATGAGATTTCTCAGATCAAGGATCAGATTTATTGCCCAGTACTAGAAAAAGTTCTTGAAAAGATGAGCAAGTTGAGAAAAAAGGCTGAGACGACAAACCGTCATTCAGAGCTTGCTGACAATATCAAAGACTTTTTTGAATCACGGCATTTAGCAAGTCACATGAGCAAAGACAACCATGATGCTCGGTTTGGAGAAAGCTTCCGCCGTCGTTTAGAAGTGGACTCTGTGTTTGCAAATATTTTCGAGCAGATTGCTAGGCAAATAGATCAGTATAGCACCGATGTTGAGATTCGAGGCGAAGAGTTTAAAGACATTGCCATTGAATGGGCTATGTGGGCTAACTTTCGTAATAGGGTTGCTAGCCACTTGAATCTTTTTGCGCTCTCGGCTTCAAATAAAGGCGAGCGCTCCAATGTGATCCGCCTAATTAGATACACGAATATTTACGATGAAGGTCGCATGGTAAGCAATGATGACTTACTATTTAAAGAGCTTCATGTGTTTGATGGTAAGGATATTATCTTCAAGCGAACAAACAAATATGGTTGGACCCCATTGATGTATGCAATGGTGCAAAAGCAGTCTGAAGGTATCCAGCTTTATTTACGCCAGGCCCCCCATGAGATCACCCAAACTGATGGTGTGGACAATAATATTCTCCACTTAGCATTCCCGCTACCTGATCAGCATTTTATTGACGAAAATGCCCAAGCGGAAAGGAACGTGCTTCAGCTGGTCGGTGCTGAAGCTGTCAAGCAGGGGGTTAAGGAGAAAACCGAGGAATCCATAAAAGCCGTTATTACCGAGCGCTCAATCGATAAAAAGGCCAAGGTGAAAGCCCTTAAGCAACTATCTGCAAGCAATTACACTCCAGTTTCTCTTGCTGCCGCCATGGGTTACGTGGACATTTATGAATACTTAGTCGATTTTCTCAAAGGAGAAAACGAGTGGAACCGTGATGACCACTCTCACTTAGACACTCATGTTGAAGAGATCGTGGTTGCTGGCCTAAAAAATTACCTCGATATGAAGCAAGATGATCTCTCTGGCGAAGAGATTTCTAAAATCGAGAAAGATATCGATCGACGTCAGCAAGAAATCGACAAGATGCTTAAAGAGTCGATCAACATCATTTACGACTCTGAAAATCAGGCCGCTCGCCAATTCCGTGATCAAATCATGGCTCCAGCGAAGAAGATTTTAAATGAGTACGAAGATCAAAAAGGGACGAAACGAGCTAGAGCCCCTTACGTGAGTGCTTTTAATGCAGCTTTTAATGAGATGCTGAACCCTCCCTACATCACTGTGAAGGTTTGGAAAACTCGACCTGTGGAAGAGAAGATACCTCGTCGTGTCCTCAAGATTCCAGAAGTAGATCAAAGCTCTAAGAAAAAATGGTACGAGTTTGGCAAAAAGAAAAAGCCTGAGCCCGAGTACATCACAGTTTATGACACCAAAACCACTGAAGAGGCTTATCAAGACGATGAGCACAAGGAGAGTCCCTTAGCTGGAATGCGCACAGCTCGAAGTGTTGTCAAGTCCTCCTATTTAGCTCAGGTGGTCAAGTTTGTCACCACAAGGTATCTAAGGCACCATACCAGCCCACGACTACTTGCGTTTGATGTAGTTTATAAAGGCCTGACTGAAAATGAAACTAAAGACTTCTTCAAAGAAAAATTCAACACTACTGTTGAAATGCGTATGCAAGAGGTTATTAGGGAGACTTTGAGAGAGTCTGATCGTCTGCGAGAAGATGAGCTTGAGGTTGATGCGAGCAATAACCGATTTGATACCATGGATCAACGCAATCGCTTTCAGGATGGTTTAGGGATCTTCGGAGAAGCTGCTGATGAAGACTTTAGCGATAGCGATGACGATATAATCTAATACCGTGATGTAAGAGGTTTAGGCGCCTGATTCATTTCAGGAGTCAATGTGGTAAAACTCCCTAGACCTGGGAGGTGACTGTGCCAAGGACAATTTTTTACTAATTTTAAAAGGTTTTGGGCCTACCAAAACCTTTTTTTGTTGGAGAAATCTATGAGCATCTGGACCCGAACATTTCTTCTCATCCCTCTCTTTCTGATGTTGGTTATTAATCCTGCATCAAGTTCTGCTGGAAGGATTAAGAAAAGGAAAATTAGCCTAAATAAAACAAAGGAGCAATTTCAGAGCGACTTCTTTGAATTTTCTGCAGAGCTTTTCAAATGGACTGCTTATTTTGCAAGCCTACAAAGGAGTGAAGATGAGCCTGTTAGGGAGATCTACTTTCGGGTTGAGCATGAAAAGTTGATGCGTTTTACCAGTTTATTCGAGCAATACCGAGATGTCCTTGTTGCGATTGACTCTTTTCCTGACCTTCACCAAATTTCAAATATTAGTATTGTCCCGCAGAAGGTCTATGATTTTATGCGCGATAGGTTTGCCATCAAGAGTCTAAACGCTAAGATAGATTCCAACCTTCTACTTATCAAGTTGGTTGGAGGTGAGTTTGATTTTGGCAACGGTAAAAAGGCCCATATTGATAGCTTTATTGAATGTGTCAAGCAAATCGATATGAATGCCTGGCTTCCTGTGAGAAAGTTTATACGTAACTTTCAAGACACTCTGGCACTAGATGCACGTTTATCTCAGCAATTAGGAAAAACGCTGCTTCCTCTTGCTCACTACTATTATCAATATATGGACGTGATCAGCCGTTTGCGCATATTTAAAGAGCTTGTCATAGATGCTCCTTATATCGATATAGGAGGGAAGGACCGTGACCAGGATATTGACAACGTTGCTATAAGAATATTTCAAAACTCTGGACCTGTCATGATTAAGCTCTTGCAGCAACTGCAAGAGGAGGTCATAGGAGATTCACCAATGACCAGGGTGCTTGCTGGCTTAAAGGACAGCAAGCCAATGAGTGTTTCAAAAGCCGAACGTATGACTAGGCAGGAGATTTTTAGGCAGACTGGTCGTCGAGATTTGGAAGGTTTCGAGTTTCGCAAAGAGCCCTTGGGCATCGCTAGTATTGCTCAGACCCATCTATTTAAATATAGAGGCAGAGATTATGTAGTCAAAATTCAAAAGGATAAAATAGCAGATGTTTTTGCAAGGGAACGAGAGAATCTCAAAAGACTTGTGTCTAGTGAGTCCATTTTCGATAAAGGGATGAAGCAAAAGATTCACAATACCAATGTTGGTATTTTTGAAGAAATCGATTTCAACAACGAGCGTAATAACATTGCCTTGGGGCTACAGTCTTATACTAATTTTGAAAACAATATTGCCACAGTTGAGAATCCTCCGAACCTTAGCTCTGGATTTGCGCGTGGAAGTGAAGATGTATTGATTATGTCTTTAGCGAAGGGAGAGCCCTTAGGTAAGGTGATGACCCGTTCTGATCCTGATGAAATCAAGAGGGCATACCTCGCAATTCAAAGGCTTTATGAGCAGTTCCTTATTACAGCTTTTGATCCTAACTTAAGCCAAAACACCTACCATGGCGACCTTCACCGAGAGAACATTTTCTTTGATGTGAACTCAGAGCTTGTCACCCTCATCGATTTTGGTAATGCTGGTAAACTTAATGGGTTTATGAGAAAGTCTATTCTCAATATCCTATTTCATACCAAACAAACCGAGAGTGACGAGGAGTCAACGATTGATCGAGCTATCATAGAACTAGCGCAAGTTTTGCAAGATTTCGTACTTAAGTATAACAAAAAACGGATCAAGGAAAGCCTAGAAACTGGACCTCTCATAAAAAGTTACTTTAAGGTGTGTTTTAACCCTAACAATACCATTCAAGAAAAAATCTATGAAAGCAGGGAGCTTCAGGCTAAGTTGTTGGAATTAGAAGCGGCAAAAAGGCAGCTTGAACTTCGGCTTAACATGAGCGACTTCCATATTCCGCCCGAGAAAATTGATATCATCCAGGATGATATTGATTTTATCAAGGCATTGGTAGGTAACTGTCTTAATGGGCCAACAAGCCCGCTTTTGAGTGCATTAGCATCTGATGCTCTAATTTCGGACAAGCTAAATTTAGTGTTTGGTGAGCTGCTCAAAAATGGGATCGCCATGCCTAAACAGCTTATTTTCTTTAATAAGTCTAAATCTCTGCTTGAGGGGATTTTAATGAATCTATCCCAGACACTAGAGCGATCCAATGCAGATTATGAGTATGTGGAACCTGATGACATTTATAAATCTGTCCTTGAAAAAATTGATATCAATATCAAGGAAAACCAGGAAGAGCTGGCCAATGCCTCCGGCAGTAGTGAGGAGTCCAGTGTACACTCCTTGGAAGAGGATGCTCAGCCTTGAAAAGTAATTTTTGCCTGGCATTTCTGATGTTTTCGGTGATTTGGGGGGGCTTCTGTGCATCTGCATCTGAGCCTCCTGAAGAGTATTTGGAGATCTATCACGAAGAGTCTGATGAGTTAAGCCAGAAAGCGCAAGCTAGCTATCAAAAGCTGAAGGATGCTGTGAAAACATCAACCGCTAATGAATTCTCGGATATCTTAGCAGATTGCTACAGCAGTTTTTTTGGTGATGACAAAGGTGGGATCGAGTCACCTCACATGACAAAAGTCAAGTTTTGGTGGTTTAGAGCACTAGAAAGCGGAATGGAGTTTTCCTCTCTCAGAGAGGCCTCAGACTTACCAATTGTTTACTTTCTTTTAAACCAAGAAGGGATTAAAGATAGGCTCCATAAGATCAAGATTTTCGCCTACTATGGGGACATTGTTTTTCAGTCCAGGGAGGAAGATGATCTAAATAGTATCTTCGATTCGAATCTGCATTATGCTCTAAAATACCTAGAGGAAGGAGTGCAAAAGGATGAAGACACTGTTTTTTTAGTACTGGATATTTTATTCCCTCCCTTGGACGGTCTTGAGACCATTTGGGGAAAGCTAGACACAAAAAATAATAACTCTGTTGCGCTTGACTACCTTGAGGTAAACCATACCAAATTACTTGCAGGCTTGCTATCATGCAAAGGGCCGGGTCCTGCTCTCAAGCTAATCGATATCATTTTTACCAAGCAAATAAAGGTCATCCAATCCTTTGAAGAAGAAGGCACCCAGATTACCATTCCTGTAGGCTGCAATTTGCTAGATGAAATTTTGAGGCAGATGGAGGGCGAAAGGAATCAAATCGATAAGAAGCATTATATTGATATGCTAGGGTCTTGGGAGCCTGACGGAACCTTTATCCAATTTGTTGAGCACTACTTGGGTCAAGGCATCTTCAGCCATGAGAATATTAAATATTTGTCAGAGCTTCGTTCAAAGCAGGAAAATATATTGGAACCAAAGCAGTGGGACTCAATGCAAGAGTTTTCGAAGTTGGGTCTTATAAGAGACTCGGTCCTAGCGTATCTGGGGCAAACTTACTTAAGTAGGCTTGTCATTGAAGAGCGAAGTGAGCAATTTGAAGACTTTATTAAGTACTTGAGAAGGAATAAAGAAAGACTAGAATTAATCGAGTTTTCTGATGGCCTTGAACAGCTGTTTTTCTTGGGGAAAGATGGTGATCTAGCATTAGAAGCAGCTGCAAAAAGGTCTTATGATATTTTGTGCACCATGATGTTCCTTCTCGGTGAGCGCATGATTCAGTTTGATGAGTTTGGGAATTCTACTTTTCATCGAATCCTCCTGCAGAAGCAAAGTCTATTGCCTGCTTATGAGCCGGGAGAAGGTGAGGTCTTGGCTGAAAAGATATTTCGCCTGTTCATATTTTCTGAGCGGATAACTCACGAGCCTTTACTCAAAGCTTTAAATGCGAGGAATTTGCAGGGTGAAACATGCTTAAGTATGGCTGCAAAAAGTGGCTTATACCAATGCTTTGAAACCATCAGAAATTTCTTATTGACCAGAGGGGTTTTCTATCAAAACGATCATACAAACGATGAAGAATTGAACCTTCTGCTTTTGAGAGGTATGAAGGCTAGAACTGAGGCGACCCCTGTGCAGGCGATCGAAGCTCAAAAAGAAGCCCTAGACGGTATGATTGAAAACTATTTTTCTCTGAATTTTTATGATGAGACTGACGAAAAGCACCTCGAGTTTATGAAGCTCATTATGCTCAGGCTTGAGCAGCTTTTTGATCATAAACCAGAAATGGAGCATGGCTCGGTGAGCATATACCCGAGAGCATTTAAGATGATTCGCAGGTATTTTGAAAAAGGAGTGAAAAGCAGGGCCTTCATCCGAGCTCCTTTAACAATTCAAATGAGCTACTATGATGGGCCGATTCGTATTCTTGTCAGCAAGATCATCGATGATTTCCCTGAAGGGGTCTTAGATGCCGAAAAAATTCTGTCGTTGATGCTAGACGACTTCATGGAGATTTCACCTGCCTTTAAAGATCGAATCAAGGAGCTCATTGCGGGTGAGTGCTTGTCCTTGGAAAAAGCCCCACAAAAAGCTGAACCCATTGCATGGAAAAATAGTGCAAAGTGGTTGGCATGGGCCTATTTCAACCCTAAGTAATTGTTCTATGTATTTAAGGTATTACATTTTTTATTTAATCTCTTCCGTGCTTTTTCCGATAAGAGCATAAGGCCAGACAGGTCATTTGTGAACGTCATCAGTGTCGTTTTAGCTTTCTCTAAAGAGAAGAGAAATATCTCATAAAATACAATGGGATAAGTGTTTGGCGAAATTTCTTATTGAGATTCCCGGCGGTATCTGTTAGACATTGTTCTCATCATTTAAGGAATCTTTGGAGCTTTAGTTACACATGAAAAAGTACATGGACTTTATCGAGAAGTATTCAGTTGAAAAGCGATTCTACTGTCGTTTGTTCGATGTTTATCGAAAAAACGAATGGGAAGTGTCTTGGAAGCGTAATGATGATAAAGAAAAATCTTGGGCTTTTAAATCTGTAAATGATGTTCAGTGGACCTACTATTCTAGTGCTGAGTTAATTAAGATTTTAGGTCACAGTAAGATCGATGTATTTGGTTTTGAAGCAGAGCTTCAGTGCAAAATTAAAAACATGATCGTTTTTGCTTCGCTTATGCAAAAAGAGGCTAAAAAGCTCATGGGTAATGATATTGTTGAATCTTCAATGGCAGAGTACGACGAATTTGCCAACTCTTTGATGGAGACAATTAAGCAGCTTCTTCCTGATAGCAAAGTTGATCCCAACATTGAAGCGGACAAGGGTGTTTTAAATCATAAAAAGCAGCCTTCTTTAAAGCTCGTAACCCCCAACAAAAATTAGTGGCCCTGCTTAGAGCAATTTCCCCCAAACTTAGAACTTAGTGCTACTTTTTCTAGCTGAGTTAGAGGCAAGTTTAGCCTTCATGCTCATTTAGTAATTTCATCAGCTCAGGGCGCTTAGATCTTGGAAGGTGCCCATATTTAAAATTATATATCTTAGCTTTATCAAGCATCTCAATCATAGTTTTCCGCGAAAATCTATCAGGGTTAGTTTGCAGGAATAGACAAAAAATGCGAAATTCCTCTGAGTAGTCTGATTGGTTTTTTTTTATATAGTAAGAATCAACACTAAATGCTACCACTGTGGCTAAAATAATACCGGTTACGATGAGCAGAGGATTTTCGACCAAAAATAATATAAATGTCATGATTTCGTTATCCAAAAATTAGTTGGACATCCTATTATAAACCTCTGTTATAGTCAATAAAATATATATTGGAATTAACAGAAGTTTCCACAAAGTAGCACCATACTAAACTCATCTAGTATCTGAATCTATTGATAGTCGAAACCATAA
>JABSRF010000103.1 GCA_013215275.1 Oligoflexales bacterium
AGAGTGCGCAATCACAGGCCAGAACTGTACTAAAATTAACCATCAATGGGTAGGACATTTATTTGGAGTTACCTTAACTCCAACAGCTTGTAAAATGTTTTTATGGACGATTTGATCAATCGATAGGTTCGGAATATTACCAAACCTTCTATTCTGAGTAGCGCAGCCTATGACACTGAAAATAAACACATAGAGCTGAATTTTTTTACGATTAATTTTCATGAGTTATCTCGCATGCAGGCATCTGTGATGAAACTTGTCCTCTTATCGTAATCCATCATTAGTTCTTGAGTTTTTTATGCTAATTTGTTAGATTCCCGACTGTTTCTCTGTCTAAGGTGGTTGGGTCATTGCAATTATAAACTCTCGATACTTTACCATTCTTCTTAGAGGATATTCACAATTAAGAGCTAAGTTGTTCCTTCAACTTGCTTGTCCATCTGGGAGTTAATGCTGGTGCCCAGTCTGGATGACTTTTCATAACAATTGTTATTAATATTAGGATATTGTCTTGAATAAGAGGAGTGGTCAGAATGCTTAAGGGAGATGGAACCGAACAGCCAAGCTTAACATTACAAGGGTTTACACCCTGGCGCTTGGCTTTAGCTTTGCTTTCTATCATCATGATCGGTGGCAGCTTGTACCTTACCGACCATTACTATGAAGTACAGTTTCCTAAAACCCTAGTTTCTGGCTCCATGTGTGATGTTTCCAGCTTCTGGAACTGTGACACAGCTGCTTTTTCACCTTTATCCAGTTTTATGCTGATCCCTACTGCGGCTTTTGGTCTTATTGTTGGATTTATTTTTTTTATGGGGTCCTTGTTTAGCTGTAAAGAGGTGGAGACCAGTAATTACCTTCTTGCAGTCATCAATGCTCTAGGCTGTGTGGGACTGTTTACATACTCTTTGCTGGTCTTAGATGGCCTTTGCCCCGGTTGTACCATTTACTATTTGTGCTCGCTCCTTGTTGCTCTTCTTTTCTTTTTTAAATCCAAGTGGGATCTAAAAATATTTCCAAAGGTGTGGGGCACCTATGGAGCCTTAGCTTTAGCTGTTGGTTTAGGGTTTCACTTCTATACCAAGAGCCAAGACGAAAAATTTGCATCAACAACTCAAAAAATATTAGAAGAGTTTCGCACTTCCGCTGATTTTGAGGTTTTTGGGGTTAGGTCTCCTTACCGAATAGCATCTGCAACCGAGAAATTTGAAGACGCTCCTTTAAGGGTAAGTTTGTTTTCAGATTTCCAATGTCCAGTGTGCAAAGTTTTTGCAGAAGAAATACTTCCAAAGCTTGTGCGTCATTATAAGGGTAAGATTAATTTTCAGTATCTTTTTTATCCAATGGACTCAGCTTGCAATCATAATATTGGTCAGCCCATGCACCCTATGGCATGTGAGGCAGCATACGTCGCAGCATGCTTGGATTCTAAGTTTTTAGAGGTCCATGATAAGATCTATGAAAAGCAAAACGAGCTGTCTTTCCCATTGTTGCAACGGATGGCAAATGAGCATCAAGTCTCGAAATGTTATAATGATAGCAAAACCAAAGAGATCGTTGAGAATATGATTCTTGATGGTGATAAATTAGGGATTCAAGCTACCCCGACGATGATCGTAAACGGAAAAAAACTTGAAGGCCTATTGCCTTTGAAATTTTTGATCTTATTGTTTGATGATGCTTTAACTCAGGCCCAGGCCTCCTAAATAAGGAATTAATATGGTAAGTGTTGCTTCTAAAACTCCCAAGCAGATAATTTTTTCGTCAATTTGGATGATCTTAGGTGCATTTATTGCAGCCTTTTCGTTGGAAGTTTTTTTAGTGCCAAATGCCATTATTGACGGAGGAGTGATTGGGGTTTCCATTCTGATTGGCAAGCTATTTGGTGACCATCTTATGTACCCCTTAGTGGTCCTCTTAAATCTGCCTTTTTTATATTTAGCAGGTAAAAATATTAGTAAGGTGATGGTTGTGCAGATGATCATCGCCTTGGTGGCTTTCGCGAGTTTTGGTCCTTGGATTGGCCACTCTCCAGATATCGCAGTTTTCGCTCCATACAAGGGTGACTTGCTCGAGATTGTTGTCATTGGTGGCCTCTTGCTTGGTTTTGGAGTGGGGCTCATCATCCGCTCAGGAGGTTGCTTGGATGGTACTGAAATTCTTGGGCTCCTGATAAACAAAAAATATGGGATTAGTGTTGGAAACGTGGTCTTAGCAGTCAATGCTGTGATTTTCACTATCGCAGGCTTTGTCTTTGGAGACTGGCATGCTCCCATTCAATCCCTAATCACGTTCTTTGTCGTGATCAAGATCATGGATATGGTTATCATGGGGATCGATGAGATGAAGTCGGTGATGATATTCTCATCAAAACCACGAGAGATCGCTGATACTCTCATGAATACCATGGGGCTTGGCCTAACTTATATCCAAGGTCGGGGTGGGTTTTCTGGTGAGCAAAAGGAAATTCTGTTTTTGATGGCTGAAAGGCTTCAGCTTTCAGAAATCAAACATGCTGTTCACTCCCACGACCCAGAAGCCTTTATCGCTATTGAAAACCTCCATGAGGTTGCTACGAATAACTTAAAAGGCATCACGAACAAAGTTGCTTATCACAAATAGTCGAAAGTTTTATGGATAGTCCTAACGCTAAAAATGGTTTTCGTATTTGGATCGATGCTGATGCTTGCCCAATCCCAGCAAAAGAAATTGTCTACCGCTATGCTTTTAAATGGAATATTGAGGTGATCCTCGTCGCAAATAATCACCAGAAGATTCCTAAGTTTCATTGCATCAAGCTCATTGTGGTCCCAAAAGGTCTTGATGTTGCGGATCATTATATTTGCCAGAATGTGGCTGCAGACGATATTGTTATCACGGCTGATATTCCTTTAGCTTCTGATCTAATCAAGGAAAAAGCCCATGTGATAACCCCAAAAGGTGAGGCACTTGATACTCGCAATATTTCCGAGCGCCTCTCGGTACGTAACTTTTTTGATCACCTCCGCTCATCCGGTCAGCATCATAGTCGTTCGGCTTCTTATGATAATGGTCATAAGAAAGCCTTCGCTGCAAGCATCGATCGGCTGGTTACGAGGCTAAGGCAGGCCCAACAACGCCGAGATAAAGTTTAAAACCAGTCTTTGCGCTCAGGAAACACCTTAACCCTCTCACCCTGGTGCCACAAATCCTGCATCGAGCTATAATGCTGTGAGCCTGCGTGCCCTGATTGACCTACGGGCATGATCCAGCTGCTTTCCCACGGCTTTTCCATGTCCCAAATCATCCTTACTGAAGGCCCGATCTCCACTTGCTCGGCATTGACTGTGTCGAAAGCTCCCCATTGAGGGAACTCTTTGACAGCAAAATACTGCCCTAAAATAGGTATGTTTGCCACAAAAGGGTGCTGACTTTTCCAAGCATTGACTTCATGGTGGGGCTTATTTTCTTTTTGCATTTGCTCTAGTAGAAACTGAGCCACTTCTTTTTGATCTAGTCCAAAGGCAGCTAAAGCATCTTTTCTGCTAATCAGCTCAAGCTTCCAGGCTCTTTTCATCCTACCTTGATAGGGAATGCTAAAGTCATCTGGCATATAGGTGTCGATAACCCGCCTAAGCAGAAGCTCTTCTAAAGCATCTTCAGCTATTTTGGCCTGTTGAAAAAGTATGGGATCACTGCGGCTTGAACCGTCCCACTGGCGAAACTTTTCAAGCATGCTTTGCATTTCCTGATTGTTAGCTTCTAAGTGGTTTGCAAGCCACTGCACGAATAGCCTGCGAAATTTACTGGTCACATCGAGTTGTAACCTTTCCATTTCGGGAGTGTCTAAATGCTTATTGGTGCCTAAAAATTCTCGAATGCGCTCTTTACGGTCATCGGGAGACCAGTGATGGTGGTGAGTATCAACCCAAATCCTTTCGTTGGCAGTTGCAAGAAAACTTGGAGTATCGTTTGGGCTCAGGCTAATTCTTTTTCTTTGATCCACTGGAGCGAAGCCTAACCATTCCCCCTCAATGGCCTCTTGAACCATAGGTGTCTCCAAGCTTTGAGGACGAATGACTCCGGTGCCTGAAGTACGATAGGTGATAAAGCCTTTATGATCCATGAGTAATATATTTTGTGATGGGATGGTTAAATCGTCGAATGCTGCATGAACCTCTTCCCAAGTTTGCATGTTTATCAGTTTTTTAATGGGAAGGCGCAAGACATCAGGCTTTAGAGCCAACCACCGACGGGAATAATATTGATTCTTGGAGTATTTATCCTGCTTGAGTGGACCCCTATGAGTGTACCGTGCCCGGATGGTCCGTGGTTTTTCTTCGCCTTTCACCTTGATCTGAAATTCTTTGATTTCTAAAGGACGCCAAATTTCTTCACCTTGCTCATTCCAATCCTGGTAAGCCGTTTGATCTTGGTTAATGGTTTCAGCCAGTAAGTCGTCCACATCCTCACCAGTGTTGGTGAATGCCCATGAGAACCTTGGGTTCATCCCTAAGATGATCCCAGGAATTCCAGGGACACTTGAGCCAACGATCCAGCTATCTTTGCTGACTTTCATACGGTTGAGAAACCATATGCTAGGGATCGAATGCCTGAGGTGAGGGTCATTGGCCAAAAAAGAGCCATTTTTGCTATGGTATGCCCAATTATTGCTTCCTAAGGCAAAAGTTTGATCGATTTGCACAGGTTTCACAACCTGCCCGGTGATTTTATATGGTTTCAACCAATGCTCCTTTGCTGGGAGCGGTACAGCTATAGATTCCTTCTCACCAAAAATGGGTTGGTTCCAGCGGTGGTCCTGTGGGTAAAGAAAGTGTGCCCAACTACTTGGTAGGTGTTTTTGCCAAGCGTTTGCTTTAAGTTTAGTGTTTTCTGTTGCTGTAAGCTGATCAGCCATTTCTAACAGGATTAGTAAGGTATCGCTGCAAGACCAAGCTTGAGGTGATGTGCCCAGCAGCCGATACTCAACCCCCCAATGCTCGGGTTGTTCCGTAATAAAGCGATTCACCCCTTTGGCATAATCATCGCAAACTTGTTTTTCTTCTGGTGGCAACAAGCCCTCAGCCTCTTTGGCAATGGCAAGCCTATTTTCACTACGATTTGCTTTGTCATGCTCAAAAGCTTGTTTACCAAACCACTCACTAAGCATTCCACCCGCTTTTCTCCGCAATAAATCCATTTGCCAAAGTCGTTCGCTCGCTATCACAAAGCCTTGAGTCGTGATGGTGCTTTCCCAATCTTTGCCTTCAATTGTTGGGACGCCCCATTGGTCAAATGTTACGGTAGCTTCTTCATAGTTTCTCCAGTAGCCCTTTGGAAGCGACATATCGCTGAGGGGAAACAGCCACCAAGCTAAAAATAAGGCACCTACCACTACAGGTAAAGCCCCTAAAAATAGGAATTTCTTCATCAGCCACCCACGCAAGTCTTGATTGTTGAATGATATTTTTTGCAGCAATAACTTACCAAAGACAAGAGTCTGATCCTAGGGCTTAAGTTGCTTCAAGCTTGATGACCCCATAGGCCGGTTGTTCATAAGGGTGATGTTTCTTGAGTTCGGCAATGACCTCGCTTAGCTTTTCTTCAATACAAATCAATTCGACTTTGAGCTCGGGGGTTTGTGTAGCTTCCCCCTGCTTTCCTAAGTATGGCTTGCTTTTTTGTAAAGGACGAAACTGCCCGACTCCCTCCGTAATCCAACAGCATTGATCATAATTTCCATAGTATCCTCTACCAGCTCTAAATATAGGGTCAAGGACTGAGTTGAGCTTATTTGGTGGCACATAAAAGTAGATTTGGTACATGCAGAACTCTTCGAAGAAAAATTAATTAAACTATCACCTGTGATCTGTTAAGTGACTGTGAAAGGCCATTATAAAATGAACTGCTGAAAAGGATAGACAATGCAGAAAGTTTTAAACAAACAAATTGTCCTAGAAAAAAGACCTGTTGGCAAGATTGCCGATGGGGATATGCGCTTCTGTGAGCAAGCTGTAGAAGACATTCCAGATGGAGCCGTGCTCATTCAAAATCAATATGTTTCCATAGATCCAACCCACAGGATATGGATGAGTTCCATGCGGCAATACATGGATCCCATAGAGCTCGGTGCTGTCATCCGTGCCCTAGGAGTCGGGAAAGTGATTGGTAGTAAAGATTCCAGCCTGAAAGCAGGTGATATTGTCACAGGAGAGTTGGGTTGGCAAACTCACAGCGTTAGAAATGCTAAAGAACTTTTTCCAGTAAAAATGGTGCCAGAGCCCTTATCTTCTCTCTTGAGTGTTTACGGCTTAACTGGCGTGACAGCATACTTCGGCCTTTTAGACATCGGTGAGCCCAAAGCTGGAGAGACAGTCCTCGTTTCAGGTGCGGCTGGGGCAGTTGGAAGTGTGGTGGGGCAGATAGCCAAGATCAAGGGCTGCAAGGTTGTGGGCGTTTGTGGCTCTGATGAAAAGTGTGATTGGTTGGTCAATGAATTTGGTTTCGACGCTGCAATTCAGTATAAGCGGCAGAATATACCTGAAGCTCTAAAGGAGTCATGCCCCGAAGGAATTGATGTCTATTTTGAAAATGTAGGTGGCGCAATACTAGAGCATAGCCTAATGCAGATGAATCAGTTTTCTCGATTGGTACTTTGCGGCCTCATTTCTAATTATAATTTGACGAGTGCACCAGAAGGTGTGAAAAATTTTGCGCAGATACTTATGCAACGCATAAAAGTCCAAGGCTTTATCGCCAGTGACTACCTATCACGCTGGCCCGAGGCGATTGCAGAGCTAAGCTCTTGGGTTCAGCAAGGGAAGATCAAGTACAAGGAAGATATTGTGGAAGGGCTAAGTCAAATACCGGCAGCAGTTAATAAGCTATTTGATGGAACGAATTCAGGAAAGTTGATGGCAAAAGTCAACTAGGGACTAAACACTAGCAACTCAGGGCCATATATAATGCCATTGCGTTTAGGCCTTCTTTGTAGCTGCAAAAAAATCCAATTTTAATTAAGATATCAGAAATTAAATTGGGATTTTGCTATGAGTTTATTTCAGCTTGGCAAGCGCAAGGTGGCAGGTATCATTCTTTTTTTGAGTATGTGTGCTGGGGGCGTTGTTCTTTTTAAACTCGTTGAGGCTATTCAATACTCTGAGCTAGAAAAAAATCTTGCAAATAGCTTACTTTCAGGTTCGCAGCTGATCCGCCATCGCGCCTTGAGTAAGATCGATGATTGGGATGTCCTCCTCGCAAACAATTTTAGGGCTGACGGTGCTCAGACCACACAAATCGCATATATATTTCTGCTTGCCGGAAAGGTCAAAGCCACCAATGCTGGATTGAGCCTTGTCGATCAAATAAAGCATCTGAACTTGCAAAAAATATCCTTTGCTGATGAAGCATATGTTCACAATAATTTTATGCTCAGAAGTTCGATGATTGGAACACTGGATGACTCAGGCCCCTCATACCTAATCTTGCTTAGCCAATTAGATCATCTGAAGAACCAATTGCTGACATACGCAGCATTTCTGCTTGTGGGAGTTTTTTCATTATTTTTCTTTTTCTGGAAATCATTCGATACCTATTGGAAAAATAAAATTATCCCTCTCCATCGTCTCAGAGATCGGGTTAGGGGGGTCATTGGGACAGTGGGGTTTTACAGCAGAGAAGAGGCAGATCAAACCCGTTTACCTAAGCTCGCTGATTACCTTTCTAAATCAATTGACCACCTATTTCATAGAGAGCAAGAGTTAAAGCATAAAGTACAGCATCTAGAGGTCGAGTGGGAAAACTTTTTCCAAGGTCTTTCTATTGCTGCAATAAGGCTTTTCAAACATGAGGAAAAGCTGCTTAGCTTGTGGGGAGCTAATGACCATTTGAATCAGTTCTTTACTCCGGGGATGATTGACCCCCAAAACCCAATCACTTCAATGTTTACGAGTAGCATTGAATTTGGATCTTCTACGTCTGATATTCAGAAGCTGATCTTAAGCTGCTATGAAAAAAGCATGGATGAAGTCAAGGAGACGATTAAACAGCTTCCAAGAAAATCTAGAATCACGGTGGGTGAGGTAGAAAAGAAGCTTTTTTTCACCTGGATTCCCTGTTTTAAGGAGGGATCTTTTACCTCTCTAATTCTCGAGGTTAGCAATGTAGGCCTGTACGGGCAGGGCCAAGAAAACCAGCATGTTAGGGACCTCGAATATCAGGTAGCACTTGATGTTGTTCGCTCAGGAAAGGACGAATTTCTCAGCGTTTTTGCGAAGATGGTTGAAATTAGCCGTGAAATCATTGAGACGGCAGAAAATGAAGAAAATGACGCAAAAATGCAATTGAAAATCAAAGGCCTCATCATGGAGTTCCGTTCAGCATTGATCGAGGCAAAGCAAGATACGCTCAGTGCACAGTTTACAAAACTAATCTTAGAAGTCTTACCCACCCAGGCTTTTAATGCCTTACCGAGTGGCTCTGAAAATCACAACTGGGCACAGCTCAGTCCAATTGTGGTTTATATCGTCCAATTAGCAGCAACGATAGCAGAATCTCATGCATTCAAAGATTCGAGGACACGAAAAATTAGTTTAAACTATGTGGATCTCGATCAACTAGTCTCAGATCCTGTGCTTGATATCAAGTCATAGTCATAAAAATTCGGTAATGATCGTGTTTCAAGAACTTATTGACTTAAATAGAAAATTCGTTCACATTGAGATAAAAATGGTGAGCATACATGAAAAAAATTTATTCAATCGGCCGTCATGATGGGGAAAGCTATACCCTATCAAAGCGTACTTTTAAAACAGATGAGCTAACTAATGAGTTTATTTCTGGTCTACCAGATAGTAGCGCAATCATAACATTTGAAGAAAATGAAAATGACGATATTCAGACCTTATTAAGCCCGCTCTTACGTCACAACCCAATAGAGCCAGAACCGATTCCACGGAAAAAAGTTTCTATCGTTGTGCCTATCTATTATGAAGAAAAGCTAATTGATCAGCTCGTTAGTCGCTTTATTCCGGTGGTCGATGAAATCAAAAAAACATACGAATGCGAGATTATCTTTGTCAATGATGGCAGTACCGATGACTCCCTAGCCCTATTACGAAAACATCAGCATCTCCACAAGGGAATTAAAATAATTGACCTTTCGAGAAATTTTGGCCATCAACTCGCGATCACTGCGGGAATAGACTATGCCAAAGGGGATGCGGTCGTTGTAATAGATGGTGACTTGCAAGATCCACCAGAAGTAATCCTAGACATGATTGAGGCATGGGAACAAGGGGCTCATGTGGCTTATGGCGTCCGCGGGGAGAGGAAAGGTGAAACATTTTTCAAGCTATTCACAGCTAAGGTTTTTTACCGCATATTAGCTTGGTTTTCAGAAATGGATATGCCCGTGGATGCGGGAGACTTTCGCCTACTCGATAGAAAGGTGGTGGACCAGTTAAAGTCCATTCCCGAAAGAAATAGGTATATCAGGGGGCTCGTTAATTGGATTGGCTTTAAACAGGTGCCCATAAGCTATTCTCGTGATCAAAGATTTGCCGGGACAACCAAGTATAGCCTGAAAAAAATGGTCCGTTTTGCAGCTGATGGGATCACAAGTTTTTCTGATAAGCCACTTCACCTAGCTGGTTATATGGGGATGATTTTTGGAATTTTATCCATTTGCTTTGGTCTTAAGGTTATCTATGGATTTAATGCAGGGCATGATTATGTTGCCGGATGGGCTTCTACCATCACGGTCATCTGCTTTCTAGGAGCAATTCAGTTGACCATGCTCTCGGTTGTTGGGCAATACATCAGTCGCATTTATTCTGAAGCGCGCCAACGCCCTTTGTATATCGTTAAAGACTACTACGCTTCTGAATAATCTAAAATTCCAAACCCCAAGGAGATTCAATGGCAAAAATATCAGTAGTATTACCGTGCTACAATGGCTTGCCCTTCCTAAAAGACACGATTGATTCAGTCTTAAAGCAGACTGAAACCGACTTTGAGTTAATTTGTGTCGATGATAAATCGCTGGACCAGTCTATGGCCGTATTGCTCGAATATGCGGAAAAGGACCCTAGGGTGAAGGTGTGGGAGAATGAAAAAAACCTTGGGATGGCCGAAAACTGGAATAAGGCACTAAGGCTGACATCAGGAAAATATATAAAGGTCATGGGCTGCGATGATATCATTTATCCAGCTTGCTTAGAAAAGCAGGCCGCTATTCTTGATGCCCATAACGATGTTGCTTTGGTTACTTGCCCCAGCCATGTGATCAACTCTCAAGGCCAAATTTTGCTGACCCGTTTCCCTCTTTCAGTAAAGCCTCATGGTAAGCCTTATATCTTTTCCTTTGAGCGCCTGCTTAGCGAGTCGATTCGCTTATCGAGGAATATTACCGGAGAGCCTGCGTTAATCATGTTTCGAAGGAAGGATGTCGTACGTTGTGGATTGTTTGATCACTCATACCGATACGCAACAGACTTAGAGTATTGGTTTAGGCTTGCAGCCGATCACAAGGTCGGTGTTGCGGGAGGCATTCATGTTGGCTTTCGCGTACATTCAAGCTCTACAACCAATTCGGTTATGAAGTGGGGGGAGAACGAATTGGCCAAAGTGTTTAAATTACATAGCCAGGCAACTGGGATACCTTTTGATGAAGAACGATTTAGGCGCAGTTATCAAAGGCAAGCAAAAATGAGAAGCACTGTGTTCAAAATCGCAGATATTGGACTTTTATCTGGATTTATTCATGGACTCAATAGTTTACGGCTCAAGTTTACCTGATTGGACTAAGAGGAACTTGCATAGTTTTGTAGCACTTTTGTGCTAAGCCCAGTTTTTTAAAATCAAGACTTTTTCGAATAGTAGAATGAGCTATAAGAAAAAATCCGCTAGGCACAGGAATTATTTTTTTACTGTATACTTTTGGTTCCACTTAGTGCGTAAAAAAGTATACAAAATTGGTGGACATATTTCTCGAAATAAACCTCCTCCTGCAGTTCTGGCAATCACATTGCTTAAGTGTGCCTTATCGCCTGGCCTTGTTTTAAAGGTAGTATTGTGAAAACCCTCTCCACTTTTCCTACCATTACTAAAATAATATAAGGCAATTGACTTTCGTGCATCGTTTTCGGGGCAGTTTAAGGGCTCCGGATGGCCATGCCACGAATTTGGGGAAGTGCTAAATATTGCGCATCTATTAAAAACAGGTAAAACCTTTACGATGGATTTACGTTCGGATTTCTTACCCCACTTCCAAAGCTCAAAATAACCTTTATACTCTTCTTTCCAGTTCCTATTTAAATATAAAAGGCGGATTGCTAGATTAAGTGCAGAAGAAAAATTTTCATCGCTTCGCAGGGCGACTTTAGATAACCTGTGATAC
>JABSRF010000104.1 GCA_013215275.1 Oligoflexales bacterium
TTTTTTAATTTAATCAAATCTTCAAGCCTTATTAGCTTTCTAGACGATTCAGTTAGCCTTTTAACCTCGATGATTTCTTTATCTATGAACCTTAAAATTACTGGCACACCTGGACAATCAAAGTTTCTATATTCTTTTATTGTGCAAGTTAGGATCCTATCCAATAGATCTTTAGTATCAACAGCTTGTTCTAATATTTTCATAACGTCACTCCCTCATAAAATGAATTAAACTAAACACTCATCTAATAATAGCTGGGCTGTCTTGTCCTTATCCCACAGTATTTGTGGCTTTATTTTGCTCTGTTTACCTACGGTTATGGAAATTGGTTCTAAGAATGAATATTGCTTTCCCTTAGTTGTTATCTTCCAACTTGTATCCACCTTTTCCTGTAAACCTGCAGCACAAAGTAATTTGTTAACCTTCCTGCCGCTTAGTTTTTCTCCAAGATTTGTTATAACATCTAAGTAAATACCAAGGTTGGTGGGATTCACCCATTGTTCTTCGTTCTTGGTTGATTCAATAGACTGCTCGATACCAATTATGGGAGCAGGAGTACTTGGTTTTATATCAAGACCCAAGTTTCCATCCAAAAAGCTGAAAATGGCATCGTTTGCCTCAGAGCTTTGCATCCCCATAACATCATAAATTTCTTTCAACTTGCAGACTGCTAACTTGGCATTCTCAAGCTTAGACTCGATGGTTTGCACCGGAGGTTCTGGTTTAAGTTGAGCAACCCTACTGGCCTCTCTGAATTTTTTCTCAACCTCGATAAAATATTTTCTAAGACGTCTGCCTGCCTGATTGCGTTCCAACATAGCCATCTCTTTGGCCGTATCTGGGCAAACAAAATGGTCTACTTTAGGCTTGCCGGCTAAATCGTCAGAAAAAACGATATTGAAATCATTACCTTTTTCCAGAGTTAGCTCTGCTGACCGGCGTTTGAACCAGTGGTTGTACTCGCTCTTAACACCCAAAAATCTCCAGATATCGCGACAGCAAATCTCACCGCTGTCATTGATTCCAACTTGGTTTGCTACATCTCTAAATTCTTCTGTTGTTGCTACTGCTACTGCATTCATCATTTTAAAGTTCCTTTCGTGTAAAAATCTAATCAAGTAAATTGCTAAGTTCTTCAGCTGTAAAAGCATCGTTAAGAATGATTCGGTCCTTTTTATCTGCCGCTTCCGTCAAAGTATCAATCTGATGTGATATATGTTTTATGTTCTGAGTCATAATTCTTGCATCTTCTTTTTTTTGGGCTTCAAGCCTTTTTTTATAGAGATTAAGTTCCCGAATTCTGCGGTCACATCGTTCTATCTGCGCTCCAGTCATGACCTGTGTTTCTTCTGTTAACAATTCAGATTGCTGCATAAATTTATCCCTCCTTTCAGGCAGATTTTCCCATTAAAACTAGCACAAGCTGAGTGTATTTTTCTTTGTTCAATCTTTTTAACTGCATTGCTAGTGCAACTGCGCCCTTGTAAAGGCTTCTCTCTTTCATTTCCTGGGTCATAATCAATACCCTTTATATTCCTGGAAAATTAAAAAATGATCCGCAAAAATCGCTAAAATCAGGGTTTCCAGCAAACTGACCTTGGCTTGTATACCAATCTGTTGGTTCCTGCTTTTTTGTCTTTGCAGCCTTCCCGAGCTCCGAGGGGTCTGTGCCTCTGCCCCCTGTTTCTATGGGATACTTCGAAGTGCTAGTGATCGTTGGTTTTGGATAACCAGACATGATTTCCTTAGCCACTCGCGCTTGCCGCTCAGCTTCCTCGATTTGCTTTTTGGCCTCGGCTTCTCGCTCCACTGCTGCAAAAGCACTAGCTGCTGCTTTGCTCATCTTTCTCTCTGGCGCCGGAACATATTCTTGACGTGGTGCTGCTGGTACAGGCTTAGGGTTGGGAACAATAGGCTCGACCAGTGTTATTATTGGCTTAGAAGCCACCACTGGCTCGCTAGCGGGCTTTTTAACCTCAACTGGAGCCGTGCCTTCATTCAACCTGGTGGTGGGCTCTATTTGCTCGTTTTTTGGTTCTGGCTTTTGGTCCTTTGGCTCTTCTTCAGCGCCGCCAAAAGTGCTGATGGTGGGATCATTGGACACTTGCTCGTTCTTAGCTGTATTTTTCTCATAATTTTTCTCCCTTTTAATCCTTTCTAGGAAGTCCTTTGCAGCATTAACGGTTGTTAATTTATGTTCATCATCACGGCGGAAATAACTCCACTCTTCGCCGCTTAGGTAATCTGGAATTTCGTTCAAAATTGCCTTCAATTCTGGCTGATCCTCGAGCTGCGCATCTTGATTCCCTGCAGGTTTCGGTGCTTGGTAGCCGGGATAAATCTGGAGCAGCACTTGCTCGCTGTGCCTATGCTTTGCAGCGTAAAATTTAATTGCCTCTTCATGGCTCATGTGGGAGTTAGCCTCTTTAAGATCCCTTATTTCTTTCGTTACTGCTGCATGTTGGCCTTTGGCTAGTCCCTCAATGTTTTCTATAAGCAATCGCTTTAGCACATGTTTAGAGCCTCTTAAGTGAGGGATCTGCACAGCTTCGCAAGTTTCCCAAGCAAGCAGGTTTGCCTCAATGGTCTCCAAGATCTCTTCGTGAGTCTTCTTAGTTAGGAGCCTTTTTAGCTCCTTCTCAAAAGCCTTCCTGTGAGATTTGGTGATAGTTTTTGCATTTGGTAGTTGCTCAAAGCGAGAAAAAATATTCTTAGAATTCAAGTTCTCTATAAACTCACTTAACTCAGACAGTGAGTGAGTCTTTAATATATCTGCAGATCTTTCTTTAGCAGCAGCCCTTTTAGTATTACGGGACATCTGTGACACCACCTCAGGACTTTCTTGTCCCGGGGTGGTGTCATTTTTGTCACTAGGTGGTGACAGTGCCGGAATCATTGAAATTAGGTTGCTGTTCGCACTTCTTATCGAAGTATAGATTGCTTCAAAATCGGCTCGCTTGTCTTCCGCCGAAAAACCCGAACCCTCAATAGCAACAATTGATCGCTCTAGCCGTATCAATTGAGCGACCAGAAACACTTGATCGGGAACCTCTGCCACTAAACCAAGGTTTATAATTTTACCAGCTCTTCCTTCCTTATTGATTTTTTTAACAATCAATCCTTCCTCGGTTAATTGTTTAGTCAATCGCTTAACAGTACGTTCTGTTACATTCAGTGGTACTGCTAGTTCAGCATTTGTTTTACGGATCGGCTTAGTTGCGCCTGTTTCCCAACTTCGACTATCGACTGCTATATCTAGGAACAAAGATCTCTGGGTGCCTTTTACAGGAATAACTGATAAATGTCTTTGGATACACCTTGACCCCATGACAGGAACCTGGACCTTTCCATCAACTACAAAGGATTTTTTAATATTGTTTTCGTTCTTGTTTTGTGCTTGCTGTTTTGCACCCATTAACGTAGCCTCTTACTTGAACCTAATTGGGGCATTGTTTCTGTGCCCCAGTGTTTCCCTGCTTAAACTAGACAATAAGATCCACCTGCCCTTCAAAAGGGATACTGACATCTAGTTAAAATTTAGATGTGTGGTCCTAGTTAATTAATTAGCCAAACCCGTTTTGTACCTCTCTGGCTACTTCGGATTTTTGACCATCTGCAAAACCATTATTTGCTTCTGATGGTTGACCGTTTGCTACTGTACAAAATAGCCCTACTAACAAACAAAATACTGTTCTCATTTCTTCCTCCTTCATAATAGTTAGTCAGATCTCGATCTGACGAAAAATTGTTTGAACTGCCAATACATAGTCACCCGGCTTATTATCCCTTGCATACCTGTCTATAAAATCTCTCATTTTAGCTGCCATTACCCAGAATTCTGCGGCTTTTTCCTCTGGTAAGCTGAGTACTCTATAAAAAAAGTTTGATGTTGATGGCTCATTAATAACCATTCGCGAATTATGAGCCATAATGTCGCAGGCTGCACTTCGGCTAAATCCGATGTTACCTACGCCATCTTTTGAATTAACTTTAATGGCTCTTTCATTGTTTATTTTAAAAAGGCCCGTGGCTGCCATATCCTCTACAAATTTTGCTCCTGATACACCAAAAGCTTTTTCGACAAATTCCTGACCTATTGGTTTAGAGACCATCATGCGTTGGAGTAAGTCTTCATATCCACTTTTCACTGCCTCGAGTTTTTGACCAGATTTGCTGATTACTTCACACAATGTAATCAGTGAGGGGTACCATTTCTTTATAGCTTTTAAATAATGGTCATCTGGAACTTGCATTCCCCTTAAGGTAGACTCGTATAAATCGGCTTCGCATTCCTCTGTTGCTCCTTTTACAAGCCTAGCCACAGATTTATAGCTATACCTTGTGCCCATTTTAGCGTGCAGCTTGTAAGGATTGTTCTCCTTGCTTTTGCTGCTCCACACATTAAAGGCACTTTTGATGTAGTCAGACTTTCGCGAAAACTCTACTGGGTCTCTAAACAAACTCATCTTTATTTTCCCTCCCAGGGTCTCAAGTGACGTTTGAAGTATTTAAAACCTCTCCGATTTTTGCAATATGGGACCTGTGTCCATAGTTTTTGGGGTTTTTATGCCCACAAGTTCCAATGCTGTGCAAAAAAAAGTCATAAAATCCCTATTGGCAACCAATTTGCCCGAATATTAATCAAATTTGCTCTCAAATGCTGGTCAGGCTAGGTTCTATAAACCCACACTTTTCTTCAATTTTTTGTTTTTTTTCGTTGCGCGGTAATTTTTGAAGTCTTTGCCACGCTTACGGCTAGAATAATTACTGCCAATTGGTATGATGCTCATACGCGTCTCCTAACTAATCTAGGTTGTCGCTACCCGGTCCAGAGGCCCTAATCTCTGGAAAGCGGGGATGGCCGGTATTTCCGGCCATTTTATTATGCTTTCCAAAGGTTTTAGGGTCAAGTTTAAATGAAAATTGGCTTGCTGAATTCACTTTGATTTGGCCTGGTGATACAGACTTTGTAGTGGCAAAAAAATACAATATTAAAAGTTTCATAGCTTAACATTTTCCAGCTACCTTTAGGCATGTAACCTTCGTGGTTTGAGTCCTTGTGTTTTTGTCCTTTTCACATCAAAAAACTTACAGTATGTTTTTGGTTGAGCTTTCTACCAACATCAAAGCCACCGATTCCTTTCCAGGCAGTACTAACAATTGATTTTTCATCATTCGAAAGCGCATTGTACGCATTAAACAAAGCTACAGTACCACCAAGCCTCTTGATTTTCCTTCCGATCGAGTGGATCTCAGACCAAACATCATCTTCAAAGTCATCAGTTTCAGGACCATTTAGGTAGAAAATAGTGGAAATTGCGAATGATAGATAGCTGCGATAAATCTCAACTTCTCGTTCATTTTTTCCTAACTCTTGGATCATAGGTACCTGCTCTTCTGCCTTCATATTATTACGCACTCCTCTATTTGCGTTAGCATGCTTGACCAATCATTAAAGTGGTAAGCTCTTGTGCGACTTAAGCTCTCAAGTTGTTCAACCTAGCCAAATCAGCATCTATGCATATATAGATGGTCTATAGTGTCAGATCTAGTCAGAACAGCCTTCACAGACCAACTCTAGCGCTATAAAAAATAAGTATCTATAATTAAGGGCTTTTTAGGGTTTCAAATTTATATTTGCCAGGGGCGGCGATTGACAATCACTAGTTTGCTTATATTATGCCAATGGCTGATGAACACAACTCTGGAAGAGTATATATATGACTTATCGTTTATTACTAATATTTTTACCCTTCGTATTCTCCTTTTCTGCTCCCACGAAGAAGATTTTGCTGACAATAGGAATAACACGGTTTCAAGATAAATTGTTCAAGCGTCTTGAATTTGCTGCTAAAGACGCTGAAGACGCAAATAAGCAGTTTGAAGAGCATGGATTTGATGTAAGAACAATAAAAAACGTTGGGAAAAAAGATGACCTTATTTCCAAACTTAAGGAGATCGAAAAAATCAATTTGTTTGAGGATGATACGGTTGTAGTTATCATTTCCACTCACGGTACTGTAGATATAGTAGATGGCGAACCGACAAAGTATATAGTTACTAGCGACACAAACGAAAGAGATGTAAAGGGCACTGCCGTCAGCTTCAACTATATTATAGAGCTGTTTGAACAACTAGAAGCAAAAAACAAAGCTCTTATCCTTTGTACCTGCTATTCGGGGGTAGGAAAGTCTGCTTATTCTAACAGGATTATTCAATTAAATCAAAGATCTAAAGGTATGTTGGGAGTAAAATTCCTATCTGATAGTGAGAGCTCACTGGTTCTATCTGCTTCCTCTTATAACCAAAAAGCTATTGAAGATGACACTCTAAAAAACGATGTTTATCTTCATTTTCTTCTGAAGAATTTAAAAATCGAGCATGATGAACTGGGGTATTCTTCACTGGTTTCAGCCCATGAAAAAGCGGTATTTGATGTATATGAATTCACTGGCGGAAATCAAACTCCATCTGAGTATGGACAAAGAAGCGGATTAAATCCAATATTAATTTCTGGCACACCTGAAAAATATGGATCCAAGCTGTACCAAGGGTCTGTAGATCTTGACCAGTGGGAAACAGAGATTGATGGCCAATTAGTTAACTTTAAACAGGGGTTGCACAACGTAAAACCGGGATTTCATAAGTTAAGGTTTATAAATAAGAAGACTCAAAAGTCATTTTCTAGGAACATTAGATTTAAGTCTGGCAGCGGACATAATTTAAGGAACCTATTAGTACCAATATCTTTAAATTCAGTTAATTTTGGCTATGGACTGATACTAAGCTCTGACCCCAATTTTGAGCACCCAATTAAGGGGTTCGGATTAACTTATCAAAGAAACGAATTTTTTCAGGATTTGAGCTTGAAGGTCGTTTTTTTTCATGGAGATGTAAAAGAGCAAAGTCCGGTTGTAGGCATAGATTCAAGACAAACAAGACAATTAAATCAAATCTATACAGCTGCTTCTTACAGTAATAAGATCGATTTTTTATCAAAGCTAGATCAAACTCTTGACGCAGAGTTGTCTCTTGATATTGGATTAACCTTTTCCCATTCCAAGATAGATCGAAAAAATGATAGCTTCGAATCGAAAATCATTCAATCGTATTCTCTAGGACCAAAAGTTCAATCAGAGCTAATGTTTAAGACTCATCATCATGTCCAGTTTGGAACAAGAATTGAAGCCAGCTACTTAGCTGATTTGAAGCAATCATATGGATTCCACACATTTTTAGGAGTATTTTGGTGAGTAAATCCCACAGAGAACAATTTAGCCATTTGGGTTTTTGGAGAATTTTTAAACTAACCATAAGTAGGTGGATATACTTCAATTTTAGGTACACTCATAGAGGGTATTATTTGTTATCTACAGCAGCAAGCGCTTTTTTGTGTGCCATTTTTCTTAATTATCATGTAGTCGACCATAGTGAAATACTGACAAATTTAAGTCGCTTTAAATCTCCCTCCCGTATTAGTCAAACAAATTGCAAAATCAATTTGAGAGACGAGGGTTTTAGAATTGTTAGGAACATAAGAGATATAACTAGCAGCAATTTTTTAGTCTCTTATAAATGCCCCAACAATGAAAAACTATCATTAGAGATTATAGATAACAAAAACAATGTTGCAGATAGAATTATCAACTATAGTGAAGAAAGTATGGGAGAAGTTGTTCTAAATAGAAAGTTTATTAAGCCAAATGGTTCATTCTCCATCCGTGCTAGATTCTCGACTGAAAGTATATCAGAGGAGGATCTTGGGCAGGCTGACATAGAACTATACATTGATTAGGTGGTATAAATTTGAAAAGAAACGTTCATCTTTACAACAAATATTTTTTCAAACTTGAAGCCATTTTTCTTGCTCTTGATGAAAAAAATGTGCACAAGCATTGTAAAGAAATATTCGCCAATGCAAATAGTGAAGATGAAATAATATCTTTAGCTAATGAGGTTATCAATAGTTTTGAGGCACCTATATGTAAAATAGGTTACTTAAGAGAGCTTGTCAGTGAGAACAAAACCTTAGAGGATATATTTTGCCATTTTATTAAATTCATCAGTACCTATCCAACTAGATTAGTCGCAAAACAATTTTACATGGATCGGATGACTTACAAAGCGATTGCGAAAAAAGGTGAGATTAATATCAATACCGTTAAAACTTGTGTTCGAAGGTTTCGACTAGAATATAAAGAAAAAGTAATAGACGTAGCAAACAAAAAAAATATAGATATGGAGAATTTCAAATGGTTTATAAAGTAGTCTTATCGATAACTTTTTTAGTACTTATTTCATGCCAAACTTCATCACAGAAAATTAATTCTTATTCAGATTATGAAGTGCTCACTAGTGAAACCAAGGCTCATTTGCTTAGTTTAGACATCGGCGACTTTGATATGTCTATCGAGAGAGCTGAAAACGGACGCGAAACTGTAGCAAGTATTGCAAAGAGAACAAATGCTGACATTGCTATAAACGCCGGTTTTTTTCATGAAAGTGGAGCTCCAGCGGGGGTTTTAAAAGTCAGTGGTGAACTCATAAGCTGTGGCCTCAATAAAGTAAGGGGTTCCTTGATGT
Source organism: Oligoflexales bacterium (assembly GCA_013215275.1). Taxonomy (GTDB): domain Bacteria; phylum Bdellovibrionota_B; class Oligoflexia; order Oligoflexales; family Bog-1112; genus JABSRF01. The sequence continues at coordinate 8,584 of JABSRF010000104.1, forward strand.
GGGAAGATGATAAAATTTTGACTGATAGAGTCTTTTGCCAGGATACTAACTTAGTATCAGATCTTGGAACCTTTCCATCTGAGTACAGTAATATTGTCGGGGGCGTTCCACTGATTCTTTTTAATGGAGAAAATGTTTTGGACAATGATATTGAGAAAGCATATGACGCATTTATTAAGAATAGGTATGCAAGGACAGCTATAGGCATTTCGAACTCTAAGTTATTTATTCTTATTGTAGAGGGGTCCTCTTCATTAGAGAAGAAAGAAGGTATTCGTAAAGGGTACAGTATAAAAGAACTTGCTGATCTATTTATAGAAAAGAAATGCAATTATGCGGTAAACCTTGATGGCGGTGGATCGACCACATTAGTTATAGATGGAGAGGTTAAAAATAAGTTGGAAACAGAGCGCCCTGTCTCAGAGGCTATAGTTTTTAAAAGGAAAAGATAATTGAGATACATTCAAATAATAATTAGCTTTTTATTCATTAGTTATGGATGTGATTCAAACCTGAATGATCACGATAAGTTCGATCAAATCAGAAATTTCTGTGGACAATTCAATGGTGACACAAGTGACCTTGCGATAGTAAATTATTTTGATCAAGATCGTCAATTAAGCCTTGATGAAGTAGCAATCAAGGTTATCGACACAAACAACAACGAGGAATTCCCTGCTATAACTAGTAGCAGGGGTTGCTTTGCAGTTAATATTCAACAAACAAAGAAAGTTGTTATTAAGAGCAAAGTTTCTAACATTGGAGCTGCTCAACCACGTGAAAACCTTACCCCAGGTATAAATAGAATTGACCTAGTCCCGTTAACCAATGATATGTTTGAATTAATGGAGTCTTGTGGTCAAATCCCGGAAAACAGAGATAGATTACTCATTTTCAAAGCCATTTATCAAGGGAATAAAAATCTTTCTGCATACACAATCGACGAGGCAAACCACAAGGTTGATTTTCTTGTAAATGATTATAACTGTGTTTTTATTGATAACCCACCAGATAGTATTTTAAATATTCAGGACTCCGACGGAAATTTTGGGCAATATACCATCAGTAATAAAATAAATCCAAACACTGTTAATTTTGTGCTCCTAAGGCATCCGCTATCTAAAAAAGAGATCTGTGAATCCAACCTAGCTATGAAGTGGAATGCAAGCAGTTGCGTAAAAAAAAGTTTTTCAGAACTATATGCTTTATCTAATAACACTGTTGAAGCGTTAAAGTTATTTACTGGTTCTGACGATGAAACCAGTCTAAAAAATGCTCTGATTACAGCTAAAGAAATAAATATCTCAGGTTCAGGTGTCAATGACTTATATTTGCTTTCCGACGAGCGGATAAGACCCTCAAAAATAGACCTAAGAGAAAATTGCATTAAAGATTTATCACCATTATCACATAATGAAAATTTAAAAACTCTCTATGCAACCGACAACCATCTTGCAATGATTCACACTGTACCAAAGAACCTAAAAGACTTTGGCGCAGCGAGAAACAGGCTACGCAATATTGAAGGGCTCTCAGAAGCTTTACAGTTAGAAAGCTTGACACTAAAAAATAATCTTATCAGAGACCTTAATCCAATATCCAAAGCCCTCAAGCTTGAACAGCTCTACTTAGATAATAACCTAATAGAGAGTATTGATGTTTTGGGTAAACTGAAAAATCTTAATAGGCTTTGGATATCGTCGAACCCGATCAAAGATTTCACACCCTTGAGTGGGCTAACAAAACTAACCAAGCTTAGAATGCAGAAGGTTGGCATTATTTCCTTAGAACCCCTAGCTAGTTTGACGAAAATGCAAGTCCTAAACTTAACGGGGAATCCTGGAATTATCGATATATCACCCTTATCTGAAATGCAAGATTTACATACACTTTGGTTATGGGGTTCTAAAAAAATTGAAAACCTCGAAATAATTTGCAGTTTAAAAAATTTAAAAGAGCTGCGGCTAAACGATATGAACCTGGACAACCTTGAGTTTTTGGCCGAACTTTCCCTTCTCAAGGACCTTGAGGCTGAAGACAACCAAATATCAAGCCTACAACCTATTTCGCATCTTAATTTGGATACTATTAAGCTAAAAGGAAACCCGATTGACTCTGATGAAAGGTTATATTTGGACGATACAAAATGCCCAATTAATAATGAGGGCGCAGTTGGCCTGTATTGCCGCTCAAAAAGAAGAAGGTTGGATGACTAGCTTCGTTTTTCTAGGGTGAGCCTTAAGGTTTCCAACAAAGTTGGGGTTCAAATGATGTTTAGATTTTTTCTCTAAGCGTTATCAAATTTCCATCTTTTTTTCTTTACAGATTTATGTAATGATCTTCAATTTTATGGGTTAAAATTATGAAAACACTAATACTGCTTTTTATCACTCAGAGTACATTCAATTCAGCTGGATCGTTCTCGTTAAAAAATATAAGTCCTTTTAATCGCGATAGAATAATTGCTGATACTGCGCTCGATTCGTCTGAACCTAGTTATTTAGAGGACCTAGATTTATGGGCACGAGGTAAAAATGTCGAAGGTCTTAATATTAAGGTTAGTAAGCTAGTTCATAACACTGATAAAGAGGCTTTATTTACGATTAAAGCAGAGTATAGTAATCCCGATATTGAGGACAAAGTATTTCATATTATTAAAGAACCTGGTGAAATCACTCGAAAGTACAACTTTATTGGCTACGGGTTTAATGGTATCGGAGGAGAAAAATTTGATAATTTCATAA
>JABSRF010000105.1 GCA_013215275.1 Oligoflexales bacterium
CATCCGTTTCTACCAAAATATAGCGTTCTGATCACACATGAATAGTGGGTAGAATATTTATTTGGAGTTACCTAAAGGCCCTATCATCAGGGCCATGCCTAATATCGCAGCAACAGTAGGCTATGCGGCAACTGTTCTTTGCAAAAATCAACTTTGCAATCAAGCTCATACAGACCTTGCAGAGTCCATTTTCTGCTCGGTAGGGGTTTGTCATTTCACAAAGGAGTCATTAATGGATGTTGCGACTGGCTTATCAGGCAGCGGTCCTGCGTATATATGCATGGTTATAGAATCCCTCACAGATGGAGGGGTCAAAATGGGGCTCTCAAGACCACTAGCATTAGATTTATCGATTCAGACTGTTTTGGGATCTGCAAAGCTAGCTCGAGAGACTGGTTTGCATCCAGCTATATTAAGGGATCGGGTCACGACTCCGGGTGGCACCACGATTCATGCCATCCATGAGTTGGAAGCCCATGGCCTAAGATCCATGCTCATCAGTGCAGTGGTGACTGCAACCGAGCAATCTCAGAAACTTCGGAAAAAATATGTTTAGCGTCTCATACTATGAAATTTACTAAGTAAATTCATAATCCATGGCTTGGTTTGCCCTCTTTTCCAAACACCAGCAGCATACTTATTGGCCTCAGACATGGTAGGGTAAGGGTGGACGGTGCCTAGGATTTGGTTAAGGCCAAAGCCATGTTGCATTGCAGCAACAAACTCTGTATTAAGCTCTCCAGCATTATGAGAAACAATCGTTGCTCCTAGTATGCGACCTTTACTGCTTGAAGGATCAACAAGAACTTTCACAAATCCATGGTCCTCAGACTCTGTAATGGCTCGATCCAGATCATCAATACCATATTTGACCACTTCGTATCGGATACCTTGTTTCTTGGCTTCTTTTTCATTCAAGCCTACTTGAGCTACCTCAGGATCGGTGTAAGTAACCCATGGAATCACCCGGTAATTTGCCTTGAATTTGATTGGCCTAAACAACGCATTAACCGCAGCATAGTATGCCTGGTGAGCAGCAGTATGAGTAAATTGATAAGGGCCTGTGACATCTCCCGCTGCAAAGATGTTGCTTCCGTTAGCGCTAAGGTAAGGATCCACATCTATGGTCCCATTTGGCCGAAGTGAGATTCCAAGCTTGTCCCAAGCTATGCCTGCAGTGCGAGCCTTCCTGCCAACTGCTACTAAGATATGATCAAAAGGTAACTTTAGTTGTTGTTTATTGTCACCTTCGCAAATTAAGAAGTTACCATCAGCCCCTTTTTCAACTTCAGTGGCTTTGGTCTGAGTCAAAATATTGACTCCATCTTCGGTAAGATGCTTGTGCACTAACTCAGCAACATCAGCATCTTCGCGCATAAGGATGCTAGGCATCATCTCCACTTGAGTTACCTTAGAACCTAAACGGGCAAAGGCTTGTGCCAACTCGCAGCCGATTGGCCCCCCACCTAGGACAATCAATTTTGCAGGAAGGTTATCAATTTTCCATAGATTTTCTGAGGTGAGGTAGGGAACTTGGTCGAGCCCTTTAATGGGAGGCACAAAGGGAGCAGCCCCATGGGCTAGGATGATATTTTTAGTCTTTAAGACTTTTCCGTCGACCTCCACCTCACGGGAGTTAAGAATATTTGCCTGGCCTTGAAAGCAATCAACCCCTAAGCCGGTATACCGCTCAACACTGTCATGAGGGGCAATCTTTGCAATGGTCTGATGAACCCGCGCCATTATATCTTTCAAATCAAGATCATAAGTTACGGTCTTGACCCCTAACTCTTTGTGACGTTTCATCTCATGAATAAACTTCGCTGTTTTTATGAGTGCTTTTGAAGGGACACAACCTGTGTTGAGGCAATCTCCTCCCATTAGCTCCCTCTCAATCAGAGCAACCTTAGCTTTTACTGCAGCGCTAATATAAGCTGAGACCAGACCAGCAGCACCACCACCAATAACAACTGTATTAAATGAAGTCATAATAATTAATCCGCCAATGCATCAGCTATATCTTCTTTAAACGATTCAACAAACTCCTCAGATGAAAACTGCAAAGGTTTGTTGACGAACCCCTTGGCTCCTAAATGAAGCGCTTCCGTGATCATGCTTGCTTCTTTAATTGCGCTTACGACTAAAATACGAGCGTCAGGGTTTTCCTGCATAATCTCCCTAATTGCTTCAACACCACTTTTATTTGGCATGGTCAAGTCAAGGGTCATCAAATCTGGTTTTTTGTCCCTATACATTCTAATTGCATCATTGCCATCAGCTCCCTGTCCTACCACTTCAAAATTCATAATATCTTCGAAAAATTTTTTCATTTGAATTCTGATCAGTAAAGCATCATCAACAATGGCCACTTTTGGCATCTTAAAATTCTCCTATCTGTATTTGTGCCATTATTCCCTTTCGAGTATATCACATTCCCAAGAGAAGTGTTTCTTGTACTAAAGCATGGATAGAAAGGATAAAAAAGGCTATAATAAGCAGGAAGTTGAGAGTAAATTGAGCCTTCAAAAATCATGGAAATGCAAAAGGGAATACAAGCATGAATAGAGAGCACCTGGAAAACCTAAATGAAATAACAGCAAAAATGCTCGAAACTCTCTTTAACCAACAATTCGAGTCTGCAGAACTCCTAAAGCCAGAACCAACCCCTTCGTTCAAGACCAAATACCTAGCTCAGATAGGTTTACGGAATAAAAAAACACAGGTGCACTTGATGCTTGGCTTCTCAGAAGAAGCATCCCAAAACATATTAAAAGAAGTCTTAACACTGACAGATAAACCTGATGAACAGTTAGAGCTGGCAAAATCAGCTCTTGGTGAGCTTTGCAATACGGTTGCTTGTGACGTTGCATCAAACAAACTTATGATGGAAGAGCTAGGTCAATTATTACCCACTCCTCCCCTTGTTTGGGTCACCGAAACAAACCAACCAGACTTTATCAAGGGGGATGGTCTAAGCGGATTCCTTAAGCAAGGCGATTTGAAGGTACACACCTACATTTCCTTACTCCCAGTTTTAAAAATCGGAAATAGTAACGTCGGTGCAAATAGCTGGAGCCCTACAGAGTCCTTATCCATCTATGATCCTCATAGCACTAATTGAAAGCTTCTTATGATATTCCTAGCCTTCAGTAGTACTGTAGGCTTCGATCTCGCTTAGGACCAAAAAAGGTTCGCTTACTTAAGTAGTCAGTGAGGTAATGGTTAAAGACTAACCTAGACCACAGTGCCTCAACCTCTCCCCAGTCTCCAATTTGAGAATAATCAAACACCCCTTTGACGACTGCATTTTGATCTATGAAGACTAAGCTCAAGTCATCGGGCTCAAGCCCTCCTTCAAGAAAAGGTTCTACCTCCTGGGCAAATACCTGATCTTCACCAAGCTCAATTTGTACCCACTGCTCTGGAATTTTCTCTGAAGTCTCTGTCAATGCTATCAGCTGAAAAGGCTTTTGGTTTTTATTTCCCAACTGCTCATTAGCCCACTCTTGTGCCCGCGTCAGAACTTGCATGAGCTCCTGCTTGCCTAGACTTTTTGATGGAACAATGGCAAGTAAGGTAACCTTATTGCGAAGGTCACTTAAAGAAACTCCAACTTGTTCAGTAGTTTGAAGATAAAATGGCTTCACTTTGTAGTAGCTCAGAACCTCTTCTTGATACTGATTTTGAATCTTGAAATAAATTAAAAAACCAACAGGAATGCTGAGAAAAATGGCCACTAAAAGTGTTTTTTTTAAGGCACGCTGTCTTCTACGATCCATCTGAATAACCCCTCAATAAGCTAAGGATTCTCGGGCTACCAAGTCTAGTAACAGACCAGAATAAAGACAAGGGTTTTTAAAAAAGATGAGGCTTCGTAATTTGAACTAAGAGGTTTATTATTTCGCGATCAAAATTTTTCATTCCAGAACACAGCGATTCTGTGGATAATGATCCACAATATTGAATTTTGTACCCAAAGTAGGAGCATGACTTAAGTGTACCATCTAAAATTCCTAGCGTGTTTTTGTATTTATTTGGTAAGTTCCCCAGCTTTCGCATCGGGGGCATCGCATGCAGACCCCGTGGCTCCCATATTGCTTGGCTTAGTCCTTTTATTTGCGGGTGCCAAGTTAGGGGGAATCATTGCAGACAGGCTAAGCCAGCCCGCTGTGCTTGGGGAATTAGTCATGGGGGTTATGCTCGGAAACCTTGGCCTTGTTGGGTATAACGGCATCAGTTTTATCAATCATAACGAGGTTTTTTCGATAATGGCCGGCATCGGGGTTGTCCTGCTATTGTTTGAAGTCGGCCTAGAATCTAGCGTTGAAGAATTGCTCGGGGTCGGGATTACATCAACCATTGTTGCAATTATCGGAGTTGCCCTGCCCTTTGCGCTTGGCTACGTTACAAGCAGCCTATTTATGCCCGAAAAATCGACGTATATCCATACTTTCGTTGGTGCAACCTTATGCGCAACCAGTGTGGGCATTACAGCGCGTGTTTTTAAAGACTTGGGCAAAATCCACATTAAAGAAGCCAAAATAATCCTCGGCGCAGCCGTTATTGATGACGTATTGGGCCTTATTATCCTTGCAGTGGTGTCTGGCGTGATTATGAGTGTCGCTCAAACTGGTAACGCTGATGTTTCTCTCGCCTCAATCGGAATGATTGCTTTCAAGGCAATTGCCTCTCTAGCAGTTGCACTCGTTTTCGGCGGGAAAATAGCCCCTCACCTGTTCAGGTTTGGAGCCAAACTTCAAACAGATGGTATTCTCTTAAGCCTTTCTCTTTCGACCTGCTTCTTAATGGCATACCTTGCAAATCTCGTTGGCCTAGCTCCTATCGTTGGTGCCTTCGCTGCAGGATTGGTCATAGACGGGACTGGATTCGCCAAGTTCTTTGGTCAGGATGAGCCCTCCATTGAACACCTTATCCTTCCCATATCAAAGTTCTTCGTCCCAATTTTTTTCGTTCATATGGGCATGCAGGTGGATCTAACCACTTTCATGGACCCCCAAGTCATCGCTCTAGGCCTAGCCCTTACTGCGGTAGCAATTTTAGGCAAGCAAGCCTGTGGTTTGGGAGTATATGGAAAGGGCAATAAAGCAATCAACCGCATCATGATTGGGATTGGAATGGTACCTAGGGGAGAGGTTGGATTAATATTCGCGGTCATAGGTGCCAGCTTAACCATTAATAATGAGCCAGTTGTGGATACAGCTCTTTATTCTGCGATTGTACTGATGGTGATGCTCACCACTATGATCACACCTCCTGGAATTAAATGGACTATGAAGCGTGAAGTCCACCAGAGCAATTAATGAAGAATTCACTTTTCAAAGCAATGAGCTCAAATGAAAAGTGAGGAGAAAGCCTTAGGCATTCTCCATGATTTCCTTCCTTTTTTCTTGATACTCATTTCTAACTTCAGCATACCGTAAAAGCTTTTCGGCTGCAGTGGTATCTTGAAGGAGATTCGGGCTAATGCCATTATTTGGAAATAACCTGTTCGCAACTTCCTGCCTACGGGTGCTTTGTAGCAATACCGCTGAGTTATCATAAACCATTCCAAACCAGCCTTTTTCGTTAGCAATCACAATCGCCTTTGCTACTCGATCAACCGTCTGGCTATCGGCCTCAATTTTTAAATACTTTTTAATAAATTGACTGATGCGGTTGTCATGCTTTTTAAGTTTTTGTTGACCAGGATTCTTATACCCATGGTGAACGTAAGCTGCTTTAACAAGCCTCCATCCATTGAGCTCTTTTTTAACAGATTCACCTGCAGCAATAGTCCCTGCTCCGGCACCTGTTAAAATTAGGGTAATTCCAAACGTAGCAGGAGCAAGCAAGAGCCCTGTGCCTGCAACAAATCCTCCTAAGCCTCTCATTGCGTACTGATCTTCCTTCGTCAACGCAATGTTACGCTCGAGGTATTTTAAAAAAGCAAGGCCTTCGTTAGAAAAGTTTACTTCTTCTTGGTCCATGGATTCTAAGTCAGGAGATTCACCAATATCTTCATATGGAGACTTAAATTCAATGGGCTCTAAAAACTCAGTAGCCTGCAAGCTAGTTCCACCCATACAAAAAGAGACCATCATTCCTAAGCACAGTAATTTTTTCATACCTACCACTCCCGAAATTTTGTATGTTATCGAATTCCCTACGAAAATTCCTAATGTTTGCAATTGATACCTGTGTGAGTATTTTATGTCAAGTTTATAAAAACATTAAAAATAGATGTAATTTTTAATATATCGCAAACATCCATATTAAAATTAAAAATCAAATTAAGTACTCAATAAAAAAAATAGATTAACTATATTTTTATATGATAACAGCGATTTATATCAGGAAACTAAAAGTACACAATTATGCCTACAGAACAGCTGTGAAGACACCGATAAGAGAAGCACTTGGAGAATCACTAATCATGTTAAAATTTTCAATTCTATTACGATCAAAACCTTATACTGGGATTTACTATCTGAATTTCGGTAAAGTTACCTCATACATTTTTTTTACTTTTATATTGGTAGCCTGTGGACAAGAAGGCTCCCAAAGAGACAAAAATCCAGCATCAACGACTGTACCAACTTCTAGCCAGGAAGCTAGCATCGAAACAACCACGACAACTCAATCTGCTGATGCTATTGCTGATAGCAACCTTATTTCCAGTGATGAAAGCAATGAACAAGATGAGGTGGAACAAGAGACCATATCTGCAAGCACCAGATCTTCACTAAGAGGTAGTTGGGCTAGTACCTGTGACCCAGTTGATGGAAACTCAGTCGTGGTCACCTTTGAATTTAGCGATACAAAATTCAATCAAAAAATAGAATATTTCAGTGGTGTCAACTGCTCACAGCTATTAATGACAGGCTTAGATACGTTCGATTATCAGCTCGACGAGGGCACCATCAATGATAACGATGTAATCTCATTTAATATCGTACAAGCTTCCGCTGAGTTCACGATTGCAAGACAAGACCTGATTGGAACAGTCAATGGTGAAAGCTGGTTTGGCTATAATGACTGGGAGCCGGCTGTTACAAAGGACGTTTCAGGCCGATCCATAGCACCAGATAGAAATCCAAAGCTACTAAATGGCGATGAAGCCACATCTACGTTCGTCTATTCCAATAACCAGATTACGATTGAGGATAGTGATGGAGAAATTACTATCTTAAACAAACTTCCCTAAGCAATTATGGTGTAAAGCTTAAAGCTGTTCTTTAAAAATCTTTAATACAAAGTCGTTTTCTTTCCTACTACCGATGGTCAAACGCATGCACCCCATCAAAGCCGGGCCACCACTCACATCTCTAGCCTGTACACCAGATTCTAGTAATTTTTGGTATGAGTCTTTAAAAGTCCCTTGGTCTTTCCACTGAAACAACAGGAAATTAGCCTCACTATCATACACCTTGAAACCAGACCGGCATGAAAAGCTAGCAAGTTCTCTTAGCAAGCGACTTTTTTCTGCTTTGACAAAATCCACCACTTCTAACATGCGCTTTCTTGAGCCTTCATCACGCAAGACTTCACAGGCAGCAGTAATGGTAAAGCGATTTAACAGATAAGGTAGAGTGACTTTACGCATTAATTCAATAACTTCTTTGCTTGCCAGTAGGTAGCCTAAGCGTAAACCAGCTGTACCCATTGCCTTAGACAGAGTTCTCAACAAGATTAAGTTATCGAATTCCCCAATTAGCTCAGTGTAAGGCTCTGATGAAAACTCATAGTAAGCTTCATCAGCAATGAAAAGGCTTTTAGGATTTTTTTCCAGCAAGGTTCTCAATTCATTCTTACTGAGGACATTTCCGACTGGATTGTTTGGAGAAGCAAACACCACCAATGAGTGATCTGGCAAATCACTAAGGTCATCTATCTTAAAATTAAAATCTTGATCTAGGTCCCAAGTCTTATAGGGAATCCCATTCATAAGGCAATGCTGCTCATACAGAGGAAAAGAAGGACGGCTAATGCGCAGCTCACCTTTGAGGCCTTTTGCAAAAGTAGATAAGAGCAGAGAAATGAGATGATTCGAGCCTGGGCCTGCAATCACATGCCCTTCACCAACCCCTGCATAATCTGCAAGTAACTTAAAAAGTTCTTCACTATAAGGGCTAGGGTATCGGTTCCACTCCTGCTCAAGAAGGGAACGGCAGACCTTTTCTTTTAAATCTCTAGGCCAGTCATCTGGGCATTCATTTTGATCCAATTTATACAAAACCTTAGTTTTATCAATAGCATAGGCCTTCCCCTCAACAAGCTTAGGCTCACAATAAGAATATAACCAGTCACAATTAGGGGATTTAGGAATAATACTCATTTATGCGCTACCTCGCTATATGCTTATGATTAAAAAAGACCTCTCCTGTGTAGCTGGTCGTACAGGACAATGGAAACTGAGTTTGCTAAGTTAAGGCTGCGAACCTCGGAATGAAACATGGGTATCTGATAGAAGCACTCTTCATAACGATTCCACAAATCATCCGGCAGCCCTGATGTTTCTCGGCCAAATACCAAAAGATCCTTCTCACAATCCATTTGAGTATAAGGCTTTTCTCCATATTTTGAGAAGAATGCAATCTTTTTCGTGGGAAAAAGATCTAGCAGAGGCTGAATAGAGTCATGGATCTCTAGGTCCAGGTAGGGCCAATAGTCCAAGCCAGCTCGGCGCAAATTTTTATCTTCAGTTGAAAAACCAAAGGGCCGGACTAAGTGCAGCCTGCTCTGAGTTGCCGCGACAAGCCTGCCTATGGTACCTGTGTTTTGGGGGATTTCCGGTTGGAATAAACAAACTTGTGGATAGTTTACCCGCATTGATTGGACTTTCTCTAAACTATTTGTTTAAGGAATTTAGCTTTCTATCGGCATGGCTTTTATTCTTGATGGCATGTCTGACTAAAGCGAAGCTACTACATTGGAAAAAGATGATCATTCCCGGATAGATGCTCTGGGTGTATTGAAATATAAGCCCGACCATCACATTTGTAAAAAAAGAAATGAGGAGCCAAACGGGCACAAGACCCTTTGGAGTCACATGCAGAAAAGCCAAAATCAAACTTGTCCACAATACTCCCAAGTATGGTTGTAAGGCTGCACGGAACAAGACTTCCTCTCCAATTGCAGAGAGCAAAGCAAGGTACAGCGCTTGAGGGACAGAAATCTTCCCTAAAACCGAACTAATCCAGGTTCGGTAGTACTTGTACTGCTCGGAAAGCAGCTGTTTACACAGCTCATGGAATACAGCGATTAGCCCAACTCCTAAGCCCACCAAAATGCCAAATTCCCTAAGAACTTCGCCTTCCTTAGGGATTTGAAATACAGACCCAAGATTTTTATGTAGATAAAAACAAACCAATATACCAATCCCAATCATCACCCCATAAGTCTGGGTTGAGCGTAGGACTAAACTCTTCTGCAATATTTTGTCGGTACCAGTTGGTTGGTTCCCGGAATGATGAGAATCACCCCTCATTCTGTCTCCTTACGAACATCGTGTATCGTGAAATCCACCGTAACACCAAAGATAAAGAGCTTCTTTCCCTCTTTCCTTTGGAGAGCTTGTTCACCTCTACGTTAAAGAAGAGGTTTCGTGAAGGTGGGTCAGCTTCTCAACGAGGGCTCATTCTATCAGTTGTTTAGGAGTAAAGCCTCAGAAAAATTAATTACTACCATTTTTTATAGGACTCGATCCCTCAAAACACCAATGATTTCAGTTATAAGAAAGCAAGCTCCCCCTCAGCCTTGCAAATAATATGTTGGATGCATCATAAGAAAAAGATATAAAAAATTTGTAATTTGAGGGAGATTTGTATATGTACAGTAGAGTATTTAGGTCTATAATCTTAATTTCTATCTTAGCAAACAGCCAAACCATTTTTTGCCAAAAAGCGACTGCTTCATCACCTACGTCGTTAAACCAAGACTATTCATCAAAGGATTTAGAGCTAACCGAAGGGATTCAGTTTATTAAACGTTACAAAAGTCTAGCTGAAAGCAATCAAACAATTACGCCAAGGCCTTTTGAAGAACAATTCATTCTAAAGTACTTTCAACACTTGTGGGGTAACAAAAAGGCCAACAAAAAACTTAGAGCTTACAAGGCCAAAAGCCAAAGCGATCAAGAGGCTGATACTGATGCCCAAGTCATGGCACGCCTTATCGAATACACATACAAGACACAAAAGAATTTTAATGAGGTTGGACGAAAATTACGGATTCTACTAGAAAAAGTAAAAGCAAATTCAAAAATTCTTCCAGGCGAGCAGCTCAAGGTGCGTGAGCTTCGCAGAATGTTGAGCCTAGTTCATCTCAAAAAAGCTTTTGAAGATTTTGAAAGTTGGGGTCTACTTGCCGCTATGTCAAAAGACCCGAGAATAACTGACCTACAATTAAAAGCTGAGAATGCCCATGAGCTTCATCGTATATTACTTGAGCATGCGTCAGAGTTTCACCCAAAAGAGGGGGTATTCCTAACCGCATACGACTTTAGAAATGATTTCTCTTACCGAAAAGTTGGGGCCCCTTACCTCCTTAGCTTGGAGGCCCTCGCGTTTATTATGAACCTTAGGGTGAGTCACTTTTCAATTGCATTCAATTGGAACAACACAAAATATGAGGGTCATATGTGGGGGAAGCCTTCAAAGTATAATATAGCCCCTATGCCCTTAGTATCCTATATTTATAATACTTATCGTCTAAAAACAGCAAACCTTATCGCCTTACCCAAAACTATGAAAGGACAGTTTAAAGAAATCTATGGGAAGAAGTGGTTAACGGCAATAGAGCAGCGTCTTGAAGCAATTATGAAAAAATACTTCATAGATGATAAAAATGAAAACTTCTCCAGACTCTACAATCCAGAGCTACGCAGGATCAAATCAGTGCTTGCCCTCGACTACAGCTTGACGAAGACTAGGTTAGAAGATCAAATATACTTCTCCCACTCCGGTAAAGTGACTTGCTCCGAGTTCGTTGCCAAAGCTCTGCTACAATGCATCGAGTTGCTCAACCAAAAAATTGCGATGGACTGGCAAGAATACAACAAAAAAGGTCAAAGGGCTTCACCTTATTTGAAATTTCCCATAAAAAGGGCTCGAAAGATTAAAAGATACTCTCCCCAAGAGTACTATGACCACCTGGTTGAGTATGACTTGATAGAAAAGCTAGAAACTCCTCCCCTGTTAGCTAAAGTTATCAAGATAAAATAAAACTTGAGTATAGTGGACCCCGTTTTTAGGACCATTTGATAAGTAAAACTCCTAAATGTAACATGCTGAATTTACATAAGGAG
>JABSRF010000106.1 GCA_013215275.1 Oligoflexales bacterium
GCATCCGTTTCTACCAAAATATAGCGTTCTGATCACACATGAATAGTGGGTAGAATATTTATTTGGAGTTACCTAATTCGTCAAGCTCTTGAGATTACCTTGGCGAAGTTTCTTGCATTTTAGGACTGACCGAAATAAAGAGTCTATGCTATTGAAGGGTATTGGCTGATTTAATTGCTTAGTCTAAAAGGAATAAAATGCTTAAATTCAAGACACTCATTGTTGCGCTACTCGTCACAATAACTAACTATAAAGCTTATGCTCAAAAGCCCCTGATTCATCATGCGACTTTACAAGAAATAGATGGCCTTGAGAGTGACTTACTGAAAGCTGTCAGTTCCTACAGAAAAGGGGGAGCACAAGAACAATACTCATTTGCTGAATTTCAGCAAATGTACGTACGCTTCAAACACAAGCAAATTAGCACTGCCACATTTGATTCGTATTTAAAAGCTTGGCACCAGTTTCATCTTAAGCTTCAGAATGCCTATGATTATGTTTTTACCTTGAGACATGCTTTCATTGTCAAGAAGGCGCTCGCCGACTTGAATTCGTTTCTGTCGAGTTTGGGAAGTAGAAAAGAACGTCATCGTGATCAGATCGAGAGAATTTATAAAGCCTATGATAACTGGCTTCCTCTTGCAGAAAGCATGGGTGGGTATGGGTATGAACTTAATCGTAATCAAAGAAGAAGGCATGAAACCTTCTATGAATTTATTGAGACTCTTCTGGATTTTTATAAAAGGTTTCCTGGATATAAAGGTGACTTCTATAAAGCATATGAAACCTCAATATACGACCATGAGAGAAAAAACACTTCTTTCATCCGTACCGTCTTATCCCCTCCATGGTACCTAGTTCATGGAGCAGGATTTGCTAGTACCTTTCTTCTAACCATGCTTGATATTGTCGTTAAGAATAAGCATGGGGTTCTGTTCGTGCCTATGCTTAACAAGGCGGATTATATGTTTAAAACGGTCCGCAAGGGGCTCGGACTTCATCTTGACATTGAGCATAGAGACCGGCTTCCTAACTTTGCTCAGAGTACAGATAAAGAAGTGTTCCTAGTCCTCCCCGCACATCAAATAGGGTTTCTTGACTCCTTTATGCTTGCTGAGCTAAAGTTGCCGTCCTACATGATTTTTTCTCACCCAATGGCTTTTGCTCCGAGCAAATTCTTTGCGAAAAACTTGGCGAACCATCCTCAGTTTATTTCTGTGGGAATCAAGGCTCGTGGTGATATGGGCTCCATGGACCAATTAAAATATGCTCTTGAAAACAAACAAGGAAACATCGTGGTCAACTTCCCTCAAGGTCATCTTGAGCCCAACCATATCCAGCCTATAAATGGAGATTTTTCAAAAAATATGCTGCTATCCTTAATTAAGGATGGATACAAGGTAAATATTTTACCGATGATGTGGCACTTTCCCTCTACTTTTCCAATGTCTGCTATGAAACTTCCTAAGGGTTTTCCTCTGAACTCCTTCTCCGGTGAAGTTCTTCCGACCATAGAACCGAGGTTATTAAGCTACCTCATTGGCAAAGAGTTTGATGAGAACGGTCAGGTCAATGAGTCTTATCGTTCTTTGTTTAGTATATTGATTAGAGCGGTGTGGATTGAGCATAAAACGGTTTACCCTGATCTCAGGTTACGTCAAATGCTAAAGCGGATGAATGCTATGATCCCAGGTAACGATTAGAAGCCTTCGCTTTCAAGGAGCTTGTCAATTTCTCCTTGATCTACCATATCCCTTTTTTCAAGCTCATCAGTCTTAAGAAATACTTGATGCATTTCTTTAGCTTTGTCAATAAGCTCAGTCTTTGGAGTTTGATTATCCCTCAAAGCTTGAAGGATAAGAAAAGAAGTTTTAACAGAATGATATAGCAAGTCGTAGTGAGCTTCAGATACTGATTCCGAATCACTCTTGTCATAGAAGCGAGAGATTTCGTCCACAACAATCGCTAGATTTCTTAGCTCTTGGTAACCCTCTTTTTTTGCGAAATAAGCAAAGGCACCCACAAGGCCATTGAAGATTTGTCCGATTTTAACTAGTTGTTCGAGTGCACTTCTATTCTTGTCTAGGATGTTTAGCATAGCGATCGTGTCGCGGACGTGAGCGGTCGCCTCAAAAGCGGTGAGGTTCTTTTTTGGACCAGCAGGTTTAGCTGCAGATGATGACCCTCCCAATCCGGCATTACTTAAACCTGCTTTGGAGCTATCTGCTAGGGAAACCGATGGAAATATTCCCCCACTTCCCCCCTTTCCACCTCTGTTATGGAAAGCCTCATTGAAATGGCCTTTTTCGAAAGGTAGCCGTTTAATAAAAAGGTTGCTCAAGTTAAGGTTTGTTAAGGTTTCCTCCGGTACCGCTTTGTCGACGAACATAAGCGCAACTAGGTCAGCTTTTCCACACAGTTTTTTGAGCTCTTCGGTATAAGTTTCTAGCAAGCTATAAAAGTCTTTGCCATCTATGACGAGGTTTAATACTTTCGGGTTTTGCTCAATATGAGCTACCGCTTCTGCCACGTTGTCGACTGCTATCTTTTCAGCATTGAAGGCAATGTTATTCAAAAACGTGATGCAGCGGTGCTTAAATTCCCTATCCTTGGTAATCACGATGCTTTGAATCTGCGACTTCTTGATAAGCAAAAAACAAACCCTCCTCTTCCCTTATCTCTTAGGTTCGGAAGTTTCTGGAAAATAATGAATGCCCTTCTATGGGCTTAGTGTAATTGTTTGAAATTTTTGATTAAAAAGGCTGGGTAAGGTCTAAATTCTCTCGGTTAATAAGAATCAGGTTTCGAGAACATGAACTTGACGTCAAGGTCGGCATTTTCCCCAGAGTTGTTCACGATCAGGAAGCCAGGCCTGACGGTCTCAAACCTCTCTTCAACCAAGATAGTGGTATTGCTGCCCTTCCTACTCACAATAACTCCCGCTGCCACCCACTTAGTGCCATCATAAATGCTGATAGCATCGTTTGCCTGCCCTAACTGGCCTGTCACCTTGCAAGTTTGCTTTGTTCTTGTCTGCCCCCAGCATTTGCTGACTACAAAGCTTTTGGAGATCACTAAGCTATCATCATTAGATAATGCTGGGATCGCATAAAAAAAGCTAAGAATGGCTAAAAAGATGGGAACTAATAAGAACTGTTCCATGCTCACTCCATAAATAATAAAGCTAAACTGCTTAACAGTGGGGGCGTATTCGCAAGGCAGTGGTCCTCTAAATGCAGCCTACGCTTTTCGCTTCTCAACTTCTCCACAGATTTTATTCTCAGTTTGTTTCAGCAAGATATGAGCCAAGTTGCTTACATTGATTACTCCAATTATATTAGATTTTTATCTACAAATTCATGAGTGTCTTTTTTTGTTGCTGGAAAACACCTGTCAAAAAATTAGACAGCTTTTGTCCACTTGAACCGTGAGTGAGTCAAATTGACGGGATTTTATTTTAAGTTCATTTTGTGCTATAAAATATTAAGATTTCGTTGGAAAGTTTGAATCGTCAGTATTTGCAGCCCGAATGGAGAGAGACTGTTTTGCCTGAGTTAAGGCTCAGCGGTGTCTTCGGTGTTAGCAGCTGCAGCGCACCGGCAGCCAATAGAGTAGTCTTTATAGCTTGGACTATGAACGGTGGTGGTATAGCTACAGCTAGACTTTCTTTGTGGATAAAGTCCTCCGTTGAAACGGCCAAAAACTTTACCTCTTCTTTTCCTTAAATCTACCACCCATTCTCCCAAGTTGCCGATCATGTGCTTGAGGCCGTGGTTTGATACACAGTCTTCAAACTCACCATTTCTGGCTAAACTCTGGGGTAAGCTATTTAAGCTTATGTCTTGCAGGCAACTGCCCCATGCATGGCGCTTTTGCTTGCAGTTGGCCCTTCCAAACTTCCACGGCTGATTGGATGCCAGGCGTCTGACAACTGGGTGAGCCCTATACTTGTTGCAATGCTTCGCTTCAGTTCCAAGGCAAGCAATGAGCCACTCATGATGAGTCAGCATTCGCCGACCTCTTTTAGCGCATAGGCTTTTACATTCGTAATAGTTTACACCGGCTATTGGCTTGCTGTCTTCGAGGTCTGAAGAGGAGATCGTATACTCGTAACGATCAACACAGATATTTACTTTACCTTTGATGTCTTTCACGTGTTCCATGTCATCTGGACATACGCTGGCAGAAAAAAATTCGCTAATACTAGCGCATGAACTCAGGCTCAGCCCAAGTAACAGAAACCCAAGTTTCTTAATTACTTGCCTAAGCCAAGTGTAGGGGGCACGCGCAGTCATTGCATAAATAATCATATACACACGCAAACAGAATTAATGCCTACGTTCCTTCAAAGCTAAATATGGGTTGCTAGCTTCGTTTCTTATCAATGAATGAGAACTGCTACCTAATCTACCTAGTTCAAATCCGGGAAAGGTGTTTTCTGTCCCTTGATGAAGGAGATCCATTCGCTAAGCGACAGAAGTCACTGAGCTCAGGGTAGTTCGCATTAGCCGGAAATTTCATTTCCGGATGCTCACTAACTAACTTGGGTCTTTATCTGAGCCAGAGCTAGAAAATGCTGAGTCAACCCTTTGTCTGAGCTCAGTTCCTGTTCGCCATACTGGTAAGCGCTTAGGCGGAACCTGCACTTCTTCTCCAGTTTTTGGATTGCGGCCTACGTAGCTTTTGTACTCTTTGACCGAAAAAGCCCCAAAACCCCTAATCTCTACACGACCTCCTTGGCATAGCGCATTGGTGACGCTGCCAAAGAAGAGATCTATTAGTTCTTCTGCCTTGAACAAAGTTATTCCTGCTCTTTCAGCAACCCTTTCGATTAGCTCAGACTTTACCATTGTGCTTCATGCTCCCAGATAGTGTATTCTACTGACTATTTTACACATTTTACCCCGCTAGGGGTAGTCACTCAGACCGGATTAATTTTTGAACAGGGCTTCTATAAATCACTCAAATTTGTGAGAGCACCCATCCGTCAAGCAATCTTAGTAAGATTTCATTATCATTATATAATCTTACACGATCATCTTGGTTCGCTCAATCTAGGCACTAAGCTCACTAAGGTCTTTGAATCTCTAAATCCTTATATTGAAAGCTTTATGGTGATTTTGTTTGGCTCCTATTAATCCGTAAAGGAGTGCGCAAAGCTTAGCCTTCGCGACGTCCTGCGAGGTCTTGAGTTTAAAGGGGTCCAGTTTGCTGTTGGCTTAACTCTGCATCCACCTTTGAGTCTATAAGTAAGTTAAATTATTTATATAATAAATACTCTAACAGCATTCTTTAAAATAATTACAGGATTTGCTGTTAATTTCCGATAAGGGCGGTCAGGTTCCCAAATGAGGCGTTAATAAAAGCCAATGGCTTTAACAAAGCAAGGTTAGCATGACTACTAAGCAATATCTGCAACTGTTCTTACTTATAGTTTTATTTGGTATGGGCGCTTGTAACCGAAAGGTCGCTAGAAACGCACAAAAAACAGGTGGCCTACAAGATGCATGCAACACCCTTAGCTCTGGTGGAGAAGGGAGCAGCTCAGCAGGGGATGATAGCAGCTCTTCCCCGTTTGGAGAAACGGCACTGTTCCTCAATCCAGAGGGGATTAACCCTAGCTCAGTAGGTAAGGTAGACATGGAGGCTGTTAAGGTAAACTATCTTGGTTATCAAGGCTTGTTCTCCATACCAAGTATTTCAATCCGTACCACAGGTGATATGGCAAAAGGCAATGTTGAAACCGTGTTTGTACAGGTGACTTCTTCGGACGGCCAAATAACCTATCCTAAAGATCCAATTTATGGTGGCTTTTATCGACCTTTTTCTGGGATTCTTCGCCTTGGTTGTATGAAGGATTTGGTGGGAAAAAAGGTCAATATTAATTTTATTCCCTGTGTGCATGGGGAAAACTTGATACCAAAGCGACAAGGAACCCACGGTTATGGCTACGTGTGTTTTGATGAAAAAGATGAAAAGGATAGGTTTATTCACAGATACTCACACAAGCTTGACTATAGTTTTTTTGCTTCCGACTACAAGGATCTGATTTCTGAAAGCGATCGCGAGCAAATTATTGACAAAATTTGCACATTAGAACAATCCAAGTATGAAGGAAATATCAATGTTGCTGTTGATCTTAAAAATATAGCAGATGATTACCTTAAAAAACTTGAGGCTAGCTCCTCTGGCTCCAAGCTAGCATTGACAAGTGATCCTTATAGCATAGAAGAAGTCATGAAAATATACAGCGGAGTAAATGGAATTGGTCCTATGGTTGCGGAGCTTGAGACGAACACACCATTCAATTATGAGAAGATACAGGACGCTGGAGCTTCTGAGCAAGCTAGTGCCAGTTTAAGGCTAACTCAGGGAGACGCTTCTGCTGATTGCGCTGATGCAGGGAACTCTTCATCCACAGAAGGTTCTTCAGGCGACGATGGAACATTTGACCCATATGGCACATCATCAACTTCGAGTGACTTTGGCGAGGAATACTTTCCAAGCTCTAGCAGCTCAGACTCTGATAGCGATACAACCACTACAACCACAGGGGGTGATAGTTCGACCGATACTGGTACGACCTCTACCAATAATGATACGACGGGAGATGAAGAGGATAGTACTGCTGATGGTGATGGTACCACAGAAGAAGAAAGTACCGATGGTCCAAATCCCTCAGAAGCTACTTTTGACTCCAAAGACGGCAAATCGGGTCTTTTTATTGCTATAGGTGTTTCTGTTTTTGCCTTCACTGCTGCAGGTGCTGCGATTACTAACAACCTTGGTTGGTGGGGGGAAAGCATTGAAAAAAAGAAGATTGCTGATGTCTTGGAGAATTATAATCGAAAGGTCACCGCATTGAAGGAGTTCCCTGCTGATGGAAACCTGCAAAAGCTTGTAGACGAATACAATGATGCCCTATTTGAAAGGGCGAAATTGGATCCAAACGTAAGCAGTCGGGTTGACCTAATAAATGATCTAAATATTAAGTCTGCCGACGATTTTAAAAAGCATTACCCTGAAGTGGACGCCAGTAGTAGCAGTAGTCCTCGGGTACTTGCGGAGGTAGAGTACAATAAAAGAAGCATCGATCTAGATACGGAATATAAGGGTAAGAGGGCTCCGACTAGTACAGACGTTCCTGAATCTGGGCGTAGATGGAAGAGTTGGGGAGCAATCTTCGGTTACCTTTTCGTTACTGCAAGTGCAGCATTTGTGGCAAGTTCTTATTCCCTCGCTTTAACTGATTCCAATGGAGTTGAAGATGACTTGGTGACAGCTGGAAATAAAAAAATTGAGCTCGAAAAAAAGTTAAAGGAAATGGAAAGCGAGAACAGCGATTTCTACAGGCAAGTTCGAGCAAACATTGAAGAAGCTAGGGAATAAATAGCAACTTTTTTATTACCAACCGCCATCATCAATAAAACCAACTCCAAAATCTTGACGATAGTCACTGTAAGTTTCTTCCTGTGGAGCACTATTGTGACTGGATTGATTGTTCCTCTCTGAGCGCAGATACTCGCTGTAGAAAGAATGACCTCTGTTTAGATCTAGGGTATCAGAGTCTTCTAAAGGCTGGATGTTTGTGGTACTAGGAGCACTCGGATAGTCGTCCACTCCTATAACAGATTCGATACCAGTTCGGACATACCTTTCTTCAAACTGCTCTGAGCGGTCGGAAGGCGTGCGTTGATCTTGGAGGACTGTATCAATTAGATGCTTCTTGCGATTATCTACATAGTCTTCAAGCTCATAAGCGTCTGGCTTACGTGTTTTTGTTTCATTCGAGCATTCGCTTTTAGGGCTTTTGCCTGAAGGCTTTGTTTTTCTTACGAGCTTTTGGCACTCGATGCCCTTATCATCGCTTGTTAATTCAGGCCATATTTTATCGAGAAAATCAAGGTACTCATCGTCTTCTGATGCTAGATTTTCCTGCGCTTTTAAATGAAGCTTGCATGCTTCTTTTGTTAGTCATTTGATCTCTGACTGGCTGAGTTGGTCAAAATTTTCCATCACTTCTTGCCAATCAATATCCATATTCGAAGCAGCAAAAGCTGGAGCTGACATTGAGAGAAAGGTTGAACAAAGAAATAGTCCAGTTTTTAAGCTCATCAATCACTCCCACAAGATGAGTTCTGTTTAAAAAAACAGCAACAACCTAAAAATTTCTAGGTAAAGGTACAGTAAAAAATGCATAAACTGGAAAATGTATGTGTAGATTCTTTAGATAATTTGGTTTCTAAAAACTTTCCAGTCTTGCAAGCGGATTGGTCCAAAGCGTACTCTATTTTGTCATATTAGATGCTTATCAACCTTCTATGACCTGTAAGGTAGGGGGGATTATCTTGGATTTCATGGAAAGGGGCATTCAGCTGTATCCTACTTGCATTATTTCTTTCCCTTAAACACCTGGATTGTGGTCGTGTCGGATTTAAGCTTCAGACCTACAGCTCAAAGCTGCATGAAGGTGGGTAGCGAGGCATAAAAGCATTCTTACGAGAAATTTGAGGAAGGATAAAGTCGCAACTAGATTATATATATGCCCCAAAATTTAATGGACTCCCCTGCAGCAGAATCAGGCTGTGATAAAGGTATTTAATATTTCTATCCCTTTTGATAAAGACTGAAAGGTAAATAATATGAGATGAGGCTATATGTATGACCAGTAATCCTTCCTTGTCTATTGCTCAGCTTTCAGCAGCAAGTATGTTTATTTTTGTAAATGCATTATTGTCTTTTCTACTCAAGTTGGAGATTGGCAAGACCCTTTTGATCTCGGCGTTTAGAAGTGTGGTTCAGCTGGGTCTGGTGGGGGTGTTCTTATCTTGGGTTTTTACTTTAAATAGCCCGTACCCTACTCTGATGACCATGGCAAGTATGAGCTTCATTGCAGCTTATACTGCAGCTTCTAGCTCTAAGTACCACTATAATGGGCTGTTCTGGCATAGCGTTGTCGCAGTGGGTATCAGCTCTTGGCTGTTAGTGCTTTTTCCAGCACAGCTTATTTTAAATCCTACGCCTTGGTATCAGGCTCAGTATTTGATTCCTTTTTTGGGAATGCTTCTTGGAAATTCTCTTAACGGAATATCGTTAGCCCTAAATACAACAACCCAAGACTTTCTGAAAGAGAGAGAAAAAATTGAACAAGCTCTGTCTCTTGGAGCAGATAAATGGGAGGCTGCAAGATCTGCGGTCAAAGAAGCAATTAAAATGGGTACGATCCCATCGACGAATGCAATGATGATTGCTGGTTTGGTGAGTTTACCTGGTATGATGACAGGTCAGATTCTTGCCGGGATGGATCCGTACGAAGCTGCAAAATATCAGGTTTTTATCCTATTTCTTATTACTGGAGCTAGCTTTTTTGGTACCATGTTGGTGGTTTATTTTTGCTATCGAAGTTGCTTCAATCAAATGCATCAGTTTTCTACAAAGCATTTAAAAAAAAGCCAAGGTAAGCTATGACACCTCTGCTTCACACTCATGACTTTATTCCCTACAACCCTGGTAAGGCTAGTGCCTTTATTGGGAGTTGGGACATTGAGGTAAACCAATCTGACCGAATCTGTATCTACGGAGATTCGGGCTCGGGAAAGTCTTTATTTCTCAAGTCTTTGACCTTATTGTACCCGCCCCACTCTGGACGTGTTTATTTCGGGAAGCAGCTCATTACCCAAGAGCATATTCTCTGGTTTCGCTCTAAAGTCATCTATTTGCAGCAGGTGCCACAATTTGGTGAGGATACGATCGCTGAGGAGATGAACCGAGTCTTTAGATTTAAAATCTATAAAAGCCATTACAAGCATCTTCAGGCACAAGCTCTTCAGTTGGTGAAGGAGGTTGGTCTTGAGGCTGATATTTTAGCAAGTAAAGCCTACGAACTATCTGGCGGTCAAAAGCAGAAGATTCACCTTGTGTTAGGGCTGTGTTTGAACCCCCATATATTGATTTTAGACGAGCCTACGGCAAGCCTGGATGAAAAAAGCACCATCCATGTAGAACAATTGCTAAGGGGATGGGTTGAAGAGGTCGGTCATGAACGAGCATACTTGTGGGTGAGTCATCAGTCTTCTCAAAGAAAGCGTGTCGGAAGCAGGTTTTTTCATGTTGCGGATGGATCACTTTCTATTGTGCGGCCCGAAGAAGTTTCTTATTCATCAGCCTCAATGTGAAATGGGCCAGGGATTGTCTTTGTGGCGATTTCTCTCTATGATCATAGAGTAACATTAGCCTCAAAGGGTGTACTCATGGTGTATAAATCCCACTTGCGGAGCCTTTATTGCTGGCTTTGGGTGCCAGTTGTCATTTTTAGTTCTTGCACCTCTCATGAGCCCATTTCGGACTCAAGCGCCATTGAAGTTGCAAAGGAAAGCTCGGATGTTGGTCAAGGAGAGCTAGAAAGGTCGACGAAGCCTCAGGAACAAGTTCTTGCTGATTCCTCTCCTGACTCTGCCATGCCAGCCGGTCACGATTCTTTTGGCCTCAGTGAAGAGTACCATGTGGTGCTCGATGGTGACTTGCCAGAATCTCCATTCGCCAGTATGTGCCAAAATAAAAGTGAGCAGGTCGATAGTGTCCAAATGACCATCGACAACATTCTTCAGCCTGGAGAAAGTTGCGAGGAAGCCGTTGACCGCCTGAGCACCACTGATGTGCTTGATTTAGGTGGGATTGGGATTAGCGATTTATCGCCACCTCGGGGCTTTGTAAATATTACCTATCTAAACCTATCAAACAATCAAATCAGTAATCTGGAAGCCATTGCAAGCATGACAAGGCTTCAAACTCTTGACCTCTCTTACAACCAGGTTGATAGTCTTAAGATGCTTCAAGGATTGTCACAGTTGCGTGTGCTCGACGCCGAGTATAATGCAATCATGACAGTGGAAGGGCTTGGTCAATTAAATCAGCTTGAGGAGCTGGATCTGCATAATAACCAGATTGTCGATATCTCAGAGCTTGCAAGCTTGACGCAATTGACTCATTTGGAGTTAGCAGAAAACCAGATCACAGATATCGTCCCCCTCGGGGGCCTCAAAAATCTTTTACGCTTAGATCTAGATTCTAATAAGTTGAGCGATTGCTCTCCCATTGCGAAGCTGAGCCAGCTTATTTTCCTTGATATCTCTCACAATCCCTTGCAGAGCCTAGAGCCGTTGAAAGGGCTACAACGCTTAGAGTCGCTGTATAGCCTTTCATACTTAGGTTGATCTCATTATTAAGCCCCTATAGTCTGAGCTTTTTGGGTGAACTATGCCAGCT
>JABSRF010000107.1 GCA_013215275.1 Oligoflexales bacterium
ATTTCGAGTTTGAAAGGGAAGCAGTTAATGAGAGTTCCATTTTTAATTATGGTTTTATTATCTCGATCACCTATGATTGTTGGTCATACGGATTCCTTGGGAAGTGAGGGATACAATTTAAGCCTAAGCCAAAGGCGAGCAATGACACTGGCAAATTATATTATTGAAAAATATAGGATTCCGGCTCAAAAAGTAAAAGCAATTGGCCGTGGAGAGCTGGAGCCTGTTGCTACCAATGAAAACTTCCAGGGTCGTAGGAAAAATCGTCGGGTCGTTATCGAGATCTTACTAAACTAGTGAGCATCCGGAAATGAAATTTCCGGTTAATGCGAACTATCCTGAGCTTAGTGACTTCAGTCGCTTAGCGAATGGATCTCCTTCATCAAGGGACAGGATACCAGGACCTTAGCAATAGGACCTCTATGCTTGAAACCAACAAAGTTTATCGATAGATCGAGTTCTTTGCTCTTACCTTAACTCCGTTTAGCTTTGATGATGGCTCTGCATTAATTGTGTAAAATTTTTGTAAAATAATTAAACCTCAGAACAAGGAGTCCTCAGGACTCCAAATACAAATATGTTGATCTAGTAGCTTCCATGCGGCAAGGTTTCGGTGTTTTACAGTGGTGAAGCATCAATCCCTGTGAAACCCTTTCGGTACTTAGTGATTTCCTAGATATTCATTCATTGACGATTGCTCCCAAAAAAATCTATAGTTGTTAAAAGCAATATTGCCCATAGAGGCCATGCTTACTCGTATGGCATAAAATGAAAGGACAGACCATGTCTGACACAGTCAAGGTCCTGGGAGGTATAGAAGACTCATATCGAGAGTCTTTATTGACTCCAGAGGCACTTAACTTTATTGGCTATCTGCATCGGAAGTTTAACAATGAGCGCAAAAGCTTGCTTGAGGCTCGATCTAAAAGGCAGGATCAGATTTCAAAAGGAATCATGCCTGACTTTGACCCTGAAACCAAAGTCATTCGGGGAGGAAGCTGGCAAGTCGCTGAAGCTCCCTTGGACTTAAATGACCGTAGGGTTGAGATTACAGGTCCTACCGATCGTAAAATGATGATCAATGCTTTGAACTCAGGCGCAAAAGTGTTCATGGCGGATCTTGAGGATGCGCTTTCACCTAGTTGGAAAAATATCCTGGAAGGTCAGCTCAATTTAAAGAGAGCAGTCCGCAGGGAAATAGATTTCATTGCGGAAAATGGCAAGGAATATAAGCTTAAGGAGCACATTGCAACCCTTTTGGTTCGACCAAGAGGATGGCACTTGCTTGACTCTCATATTCAGGTGGACGGAGAAAGTGTCAGTGCCAGCTTGATGGATTTTGGGCTCTATATCTTTCACAATGGCAATGTCCTGCTTGAAAATGGCAGCGGCCCTTATTTTTACCTGCCAAAGCTTGAGCATTACTCTGAGGCTCGCTTATGGAATCAGGTCTTTACCGAAGCTCAGACTTATTTAGGGATCCCCTACGGGAGTATCAGAGCTACGGTTCTGATTGAAACTATCCTTGCAGCATTTCAGATGGAAGAGATTCTTTACGAGCTTAAGGACCATAGTTCGGGCCTTAATGCGGGCAGGTGGGATTATATATTTAGCTATATTAAGCGCTTTCGTGATAATCCTAGTTTTGTGCTGCCAGATCGTGCCCAAATCACGATGATTGTTCCCTTTATGCGTGCCTACACTGAGCTTCTAGTTAAAAGCTGTCACACCCACGGTGCCCACGCAATTGGTGGTATGAGTGCATTCATACCCAATCGCAAGTTTCCTGAAGTTACTGAACAGGCTGTTTCTGCTGTTAAATCAGACAAGGAAAGAGAAGCAAGCGATGGCTTCGATGGGACCTGGGTTGCGCACCCTGATTTAGTCCCGGTAGCAAAAGCTGCTTTTGACCATGTTTTAGGAGAGGCTCCTCACCAAAAACAAATCAAGAGGGCTGAGGTGCAGGTGGAAGCCAAGGACTTACTGGATTCTGGCTTCAGCACGGGAGGAATCACCGAAGCAGGAGTGCGTGCGAACTTGAGTGTCGCCTTACAGTATATCGAAAAATGGCTCCATGGCTTGGGCGCTGTTGCCATCAACAATTCGATGGAAGATGCTGCGACGGCTGAAATATCTAGGGCTCAGCTCTGGCAATGGATGAACCATAAGGTCACACTCGATGATGGTCGCCCATTTTCAAAGAACCTCTATATGCAAATCAAAGAGGACGAACTCAAGCGTATCGGTGGAGAAAGCCAAGGTTACTTGAAAGAGGCATCTCAGATTCTAGACAACCTTGTGTTAGACGATGAATTTACTGAATTTTTGACGATCCCAGCGTACCAAGTGCTTACAGAAAAAAATCACTCAATATCTCAAAACTAGGAGCTAAAAAGATGGAAAACCTAAGTCATTCTCTAACAAGCAGTGAAATGAAAAAGAATTGGCAAGAAAGTAAGCGATGGAAGGGGATCGTTCGTAACTACAGTACGGAAGAGGTGCTAAAGTTACGGCCTTCAATTCCTATGCGTTATACACTCGCTGAGATTGGAGCGAAGAAATTTTGGGAAATATTACAAAGTGATGGCTACACAAATGCATTAGGGGCTTTGACTGGTGCTCAAGCTGTCAATATGGTTAAGGCTGGTTTGAAAGCAATCTACCTGAGTGGATGGCAAGTAGCAGCGGATGCAAACCAAAGCTCGCAAACCTACCCAGATCAAAGTTTATACCCATCAAATAGCGCTCCTGCTTTGGTGAAGCGTCTTCAAAATGCTCTTATGCGCGCAGAGCAAATCGAACGGATTGAAGACGATGTTAAGCACGACTGGTATGTTCCGATTCTAGCGGATGCTGAAGCTGGCTTTGGTGGTCCTTTGCATGCCTTTGAGCTAATGAAATCGATGATCGAGGCAGGCGCTGGTGCGGTTCACTTCGAAGATCAATTAGCATCAGAAAAAAAATGCGGTCATTTAGGTGGAAAGGTTTTAGTTCCAACATCTCAGTTTATAAAGACTTTGACTTCGGCGCGATTAGCTAGTGATGTTTGTGGAGTCCCCACCGTAATCGTAGCGCGTACTGATGCGCTTGCTGCAAAACTATTAACTTCAGATATCGATGAGTATGATCGCCAATTTATTAGCGGAGAGCGTACTCCAGAGGGCTTTTACCGAATTAAAGATGGTTTAGATTCTGCGATTGCCAGAGGCTTGGCATATGCACCGTATGCAGATGTCATATGGTTTGAGACTTCGTATCCTGACATTAAAGAGGCCCAGAAGTTTGCTGAAGCGATTCATGCAAACTATCCTGGAAAGCCCTTAACCTACAACTGCTCTCCGTCCTTTCACTGGTCAAAGCATCTTGATGATGACTCAATTGCTAGCTTCCAACGTGATTTAGGAGAGCTAGGGTATAAGTTTCAATTTATCACCCTAGCTGGTTGGCACCTTCTTAACTATCATACCTTCGATTTAGCACGAGCTTACCGTGATTCTGGAATGAGTGCTTACGTAGATCTCCAAAACAAGGAGTTTGGTCGCGAAAGTGAAGGGTACACAGCAACCAAACACCAAAGAGAGGCGGGGACAGGTTATTTTGACCAAGTTTTAATGGCTGTTACCCAGGGCAAGGCAGCGACTGCCGCTCTTGAAGGCTCCACGGAAGCGGAACAGTTTGATAGTGGTGTCATTGGTTACAAATCAGGGGCAGGCGCAAGCACTGAGTCAGAGCTAAAAATATAAATTTGTTAAAATGGGATTTCTTGGATGAGCGCTTTGCGCTCTCTGACAATCTCTAAGAGCTTTAGCTCATAAGACTCCAGTTTGCTGAGTAAGGAGTCGCGGATTGCCTCAAAACTTTGGGTGTCTTCGGTCAAATTAGCACGGGTTGAAAAGCCAATAAATAAGGATGCGACACCTACCGCTATGACGGCAAGACCCTTTTTCCATTGCTTCGCATTTACTTTTTTTATCGCATCATCACCAGGGTAATCCTTGACTTTTGTCTCAAGTTTTTTGTACGTTTTGTCGTTTTCGAAATTATGAGGTGGTGATTTTTTCCTCATCCGTTCTTTATATTCTTCCAAAGTCTTCACGGGAGATTGCTCAAAAAAATTGGGAAATTGAGTGATCCCACCGATGACCGTGGCTAAACCCCCTAGGATCATAATCTTACCAAAGGTTGAAGGCTCGTTTGGATCTGGCTTGTGGTATCTATCATACTCGGATTGACTCTGTGTGAGCAGAAGGCCATCGGACGGACCTGATTGCTGTTCAAGCACAGAGTCACGGACAAGGTCAAAGCCTTCGCTAAGATAATAAGCCGAATTTTGGTAGGGTCCAAGCTCCAGAATATTATTAATGGCTACCTCGATATCATCATCGGGAGCCTCATGGCCTGCGTCCTTGAGCTGCTGCCTGTAAGTTAACAGGGCGTTATAGACCTCAAAGGAAATGTTCTGAGCTTCGGGAAGCGTCCTGAATAAACTCACTATTTTAGCTGCAAGCTCGTCGTCTATATTTTCTGGTTGTTGATAATAGGTTTCGATTTGCTCACCGCATGGATCCGCTGTGGCTCTTTCTTTGCGAGTGCAAGCCTTGACTTTGACCTTGTAGGTCGTTGGTTTAAGCCCTGGGACGATAAAGTTTACGTCGTGGTACCAACCTTTAAAACAGTCCTCTGGATTTTCCTGAGGGCAAAACTCAAACTCATAAAACTCCGCAATTTCTTCTGAGACTTCGAGGTTAACCAATGCAGATTGGTTGCTGCCAATACGATGCGCCGATACTGATACGGAATTTATTCCAAGCTGGCTTACTTCTGCTGGAGGCTTGGTTTCAAGGCTTTTTAAGCCGACTTTTTGTGCCGTTTCAAGCCTAGGATCGGCAGAATTGTTGTCTGCTGACTTTTGTGATGGCTTGCAGGCAACTGCAGATAGGCACAAAAAGCCACAGATTATAGCTAAGCTTCTAATAACATTCATGTTAATTCCTAGCAGTTTTTGACTTCTGAGCTAATATCGGATATTTACGAGAAAACTTTAGCTTTTTTGGGGCTTCCCCTAGCTTTCAACGCCACTCATTAGGAGTTTCATGTTTTCTCTAGAGCTTGCTTCTGCAATTGCGTGCTCCTTGCTAATAATCCCAGCATTGTACATATTGAGCAGTGACTGATCAAAGCTTTGCATGCCGTAGTTTTTAGCTCCCTTTTTGATGGCTTCTGGCAGTGGGTTGAAATTATCACCATTAAGGATGACATCCTGCACGAATGAGTTAACGACGAGAATTTCAACAGCTGCAGCACGCCCCCGGCCATCAGCACGGCTGACAAGCCTTTGTGATATCACCATTTTAAGGCTGTTGGCTAACTGAATGCGGATAGAACGATGCTGATCTGGTCTGAAATAAGACATCAATCGGATAAGGCTATCAACAGCATCTTTAGTATGAAGCGTTGAAAAGACCAAATGTCCAGTCTCTGCAGCCATCAGTGCTGTTTCTGTTGTTTCCTCATCTCTAAGCTCACCTACGAGGATGATGTCCGGGTCTTGCCTTAATGATGCTCTAAGAGCCTGGGCAAAGCCAACCGTATCTTCACCAATTTCTCTCTGGTTTACCGTTGATAGCTCATCCTTGTAATAGAATTCAATCGGGTCTTCTATGGTGATCATATGAGCCTGTCGGGTAACATTTATTTTCTGCATAATAGCAGCGAGCGTGGTGGATTTTCCGCTACCAGTGGCCCCGGTCACCAAAATTAAGCCCCGCTTCATTGTGGATGCACTTTCAATAACCCTGGGGAGCTGCAATTCATCAAGGGTTTTTATGTTGTTATTGATGATACGGAGGACCATCCCATACTGGCCGCGTTGCTTGAATACATTGACCCTGAACCTGCAACCGATCACCGAATTATAGCCAAAATCAACATCACCTTTGTCATCAAGGGATTGAACCAGCCTTCTTGGAACAATCGAATCGAGCCAGTGCCTCATGATTTCAGGCGTTATGTTGACTCCGTCACTTAAAAAGACCAGTTTTCCATTGTGGCGAAACCGTGGAACGCTCCCAGTCTTCAATATGATGTCGCTGGCACCTCCCCGAACGGCTACTTTCAGGATTTGCTCAAGATTCATCGATGGTTTTTCCTACTTCGGTTTATTGGACTCCAGATATCAAAATCGGATGGATTCACGTTACAATTAATTAAGCACATCATATACCTACAGGATAAGACCCGAATAGGAGCAAGGAATGGGAAATAAGATGCTTATATCATTTATCTTTACGACAATTTGCTTGCTAAATGCGTGGCCTCAATCTTTCGCGGCTCCAAAGGACATTCAGCTCAATAGCTATACCGTATTTGATGTTAAGCAACTTTCATTTGGTAAAAATGTAACGGTGGGTAAGTATGTCTTAGCTTACATCCCTTTAGGAGAGGATGTTACGATTCAAGCTGCGAATCCCCCACAAAGATTAGATGTCAGGCTACAATGGCTTAATCAAAAAGCAGATCATCGCAAGCTGAAAATTTTAGGGGAGTGGGTCGAGGCTGATAGGAGGCTAACCATTGGGGTAAAGCTTGGACGCAAACTTCACGCTAGCAAAGCTCCTATGAGTCATCATGGGGACAAAGGAATGATTCTGGTAAAGGGTAGCCAAGCAAATCTGATCTCACTGCCCTTGATGGCCGACCATCCCGTGAAGGTGTTTGCAGATAAGAAAAAATTGGGTGGCCTCAACCAAAAGCTTAGAATAGTTGTCTCAAGTAATAAAGCCTTTCAAATACAGCGTTAAAACTTGCATAGTTTTATTCTGTCATGTCTTCAAGCGTATCTTCATACTTGGCAAAAGCTTCACCGCTATTGTCTTCTTTTTTCATAATATAGAAAAAATCACGAGAATTGTTGTCAAGGATAAAGCGATGACGTTTAAGTCCTGGAGGATAAAGCATTTCTTTATTGAGGTATTCAACCTTAAAGGATTTATCTGGCTTGATTTCATAAATGGCATTGTGTAAGTACATGTGGGCGTTCATATCAAGGTGCATTCCATATTTGCAGGAATAAGACTGCATCACTCTGACCATGGTAGAGGGGGTCACAGAGGTAAAAGCCATAAATATAAGATGGCGTTTGCCTTCATGCTCTTGAATGCAAACTCCGGACCTGAGGCTTTGTCTAACCCCATTAGCATCTGCCGACCAGTTGCCATGGGACCAGCTATTCACAAGGGGGCCTGGCTCATAGTTATGAATCAACATGACACCATTTTGCCTTGCACTGATCGTTTCCTTTCTTGCTTCTTTGCGCTCTTCGATATTCTCAGGCCAACGATCAATCTTGATTTGACCTGACTTGTTAATGGATAGGGTTGCTAAGCCTGGAGCCATGGGTGATAGCTCGACCCCTTTTTCAATGTAGCCATACTTCTTTCCTTTGTGAGGTCCATGTAGAATCATCGAGTGCCTTCTTTTGAAGCCACCTACAAACACTCCCACGGCCTTACTTAGATGGTATGGAGGAATGCTACCAATGGGCACTAAGCTTTTTCGAAGACCTCCAACTATTCCATAGTTTTGTTTTTCGGTGTTGATTGGTGGTTCTGTCGTACCGACCGTATACCTGAGGGTAAATTCGCTCAGATCATATGCTGTTAAATAGATGAGTTTGTCTTTTTCGTCATCTATAATGGGAAAAACTTTTCTGGGGTTAGCTTTTTTGATGTTTGGGTGAATCAAATCTGGAATGAATAGGCCAGTGTAGATTCCTGTATGCATATGTGTTTGATACCAATGACCATAATACAGTGGGCTTTCATTGAGCTTTCTCGTAAAACCTAAATTGTGCTCGGAGCTTACCAGCGGTAGTTCGGTGCTTGCAAGATGAGTTTTAGCAGTAGCTGGTCCAATTTTAAGCTTTTGTTTTTGAGTGTCCTCTTTATTTTCTATTAGTTTTTGCTCAGCTGATTCTGCATTTAGTGACACTAACATAGGCTTAACACTGTTGATGATATCCTCACCGAAGTCCGTGGTCCTAAGCATTTCAGTTGTCCACTCTGTTAGGGACAGCTTTGTTTTGCTTGAACGCTTTAGCCTTAAATAGACAAGGCCGTTGCACACTGGGAAGTAAGGGTTTTTGAACTCGTTGAATCGGATCGTAAGTAAATGCTCCTTCTTAGTCTTCCAAAGTGGGCAGTTAGTTGTCATGGTCGGGTTATCAATTTTTTGCAGCACTATCCCTGTTTGAGACAAGAACACATGGTTGTTGGCATCACGGTTATCCAGATGAATGCGATATCGTTTCTTCCCGACGAACTCGAGGACAAACCAGCGATTTATATAAGGATTGAGATTAATGAGGTTGATGCGATAATCATGCACTGCAATTGAGTTCACTTTGGGTAAGGCCTCTTCAAACCTAACGATATCCTTGGATGCAGATTTCGCGCTTGCTGGGGAGGCTACGCTAGTGAATAAAGCTAAAGTAAGGAGCATGAACAGCATAATAAAAAACCTTTAATCTACTAAGCTACAGATCGATATCCAGCAGAAACATGGGCAATGAAAGCGTGCGAAATCAAAATAATTTCACAATAATTTTACTACAACTTATAAAACGGTTTGGCGGATCATAAATTTAGTGGTTTTTTTTAAAAACTTCAAAAATTTGCCCATTTGCTTAGGTCAAAACCAAGAAAATTGTTTAGAAAAAGCTAGATATAAAATAATTACAATTTGGTAATAATTGTTAGTTTATTGCTTTTTTTACCGATTCCTAAGACAGGCATTCGGAAAGTCTCTTTTAATTGAATGTCAAGACAAGGGAGGAGGCCTTGTGGTTTTATTGATGAATTATATGGACCAGTATGAAGATCGAGAAGATCCAAGGTACCATGGGTTTTTTAAGATCAACTTAGCTCTACCTGAAACCGGAAACAGTTGGGAAACTTACGTTGAGGATGTGTCGATCACAGGATTAAGGCTTAGTTGTGACTATCCTATTAACGCTTTAAAAGTTGGTTCGGAGGTTTCACTTCTTGTGGATGAAGCATTGAATTTGGGGCATGTGCGCTTTGAAGGTAAGGTTGTCCATAGCTACTGCCATGCGAATCTTTCTCTCTATGGAATCAAAATTATAAACATTGAACCTGAAGCAACTTATAAGTGGGGAAAGATCGTATCTCAAATGAGGCGGAAGAAGCGGCAAGGATAAATTCCCCTGAAATCGTGGGGAATAACTATTCTGCCTTCCGCTAGTTTTTTGAAATACTATAGCTGATGAATATTCGTAAAATTCTTTGAGCCTGCTGACCGTCTCTAATCTAATTTTCGATAGTCATGAATATTTCTTGAAATTATCCTGTAAAAATTGAGTCAAAGTGACATGTTTACCTTGAATTTTGGTCTATGCCAGTTTGGAAAAACTAAAAAAATCCTTGCAATAATACCTTTGGTAAGTTTAATTTAAATGGAAGAAAAAGTATTCAGTTAAGCAAGTCAGTATGACCTTGAGGCTCTCGAATTCGAGGGATTCAGCACTTTAAAAAAGGGGGACACATGAGCAGATTTACAAGCTGCCTGAACACACAGCTTAGCTCGAGTTTTAAAGGCTCATCGATACGATCGCTTTTATTAAGCGTGTCCATTATGACGCTATGGCAAGGAACAGCCCTTGCTCTTAAAACAGGCATGGTCCCTTTGCCGGATTCTCAGCAAATCCTAAAATTTGGTAATGGGAGCGAACCCCGCGAACTGGACCCTTCAACATCCACTGGCACTCCTGAATCAAGAATTTTAGACAATCTATTTGAAGGCCTCACTCAATTAGACCCCTTCAGCTTCGAACCGGTGCCGGGTGTGGCCGAAAAATGGGATATATCGAAAGATGGCCTTGAGTATACTTTTTATCTTAGAAAGGATGCTAAGTGGTCCGATGGAAAAGCACTCAATGCGCATGACTTTGTTAAATCATGGAAGCGTGCACTTGACCCAAAGACAGCATCAGAGTACGCGTACCAGTTGTACTATATAAAAAATGGGGAAGCTTATAAGACCGGAAAAATAAAAGATCCTAGCTTGCTTGGCTTCAAAGCGATCAATGAGCACACCCTTTTGGTCACCTTAGAGCATCCAACTGCCTACTTCTTACGCTTAACTGCATTCCATACTTTGTTTCCAACGCCTTCCCATGTGATTGCAAAGTACCCAGATAAGGAATGGACAAAAGAAGGAAAAATGGTAAGTAACGGACCATTTAAGATGGCAGAATGGGAGCTAAACAACTTTGTAAAGCTGATTCCAAATGAACACTATTGGGATAAGAAAAAAGTTAAGTTACAAGGGGTTTATTTTTACCCGATCGAAAATCAAGATACCGAAGAAAAGTCTTTTTTTGCTGGGGAGCTTCATCAAACATACGAGGTTCCGATCATAAAGATTCCAACCTATGAAAGACAGATGAAGAGGAACCAAGGTAAGTATCACCCTTACAAAACCCACCCTTATCTTGCAAGTTATTTTTATAGATTTAATACCACCAAAAAACCCTTTGATGATATGAGGGTACGTCGAGCATTTGCCTTGACAGTGGATCGAAAGCTTTTGGTGGATCGAGTCACCAGAAGAGGTGAACTTCCAGCAAACTCATTCACCCCACCAGGGGTTTCTGGCTATACCTATAAGGGTGACCTTCCAGCCTCCGTGACCCCTGAAGTGATCAAGGAGGCTCAGCAATTGCTTAAAGATGCAGGCTACCTAGGGGGAAAAGGGTTTCCGAAGGTTGAGCTGCTTTATAACACCAGTGAAAACCATAAAAAGATTGCCTTAGCCATTCAGCAGATGTGGAAAAAGCATCTAGGGGTGGAAATAGGGATCATTAATCAAGAGTGGAAAGTCTACCTCAACACCCAGCGTAAGCTGAATTATGATATCTCTCGAGCTGGGTGGGTCGGGGACTATCCGGATCCTAATACCTTTCTCAATATGTTTGTAACAGATGGTGGGCAGAATGAGACTGGGTGGTCCAATAAAGAGTATGATCAACTGATTGAGCTCGCAGCAAAAACAGCTGAGCAAGACAAAAGGTTTTCTTATCTTTATAAAGCGGAAAGCATATTGATGCGCGAGTTACCCATTTTGCCGCTTTATATCTACACGAAATCACAGCTTATCAGAAGTTTCCATCAAAAAATGTCGTTTAGGTTATGATGATCCTTGTAATATGGGACTTTTTAGTACCCTTCG